>JAGRDI010000463.1 GCA_020432765.1 Anaerolineales bacterium
TGTGCGCCTAGCCATAGTAGATAAACGCATACGGCCGTTAACGAAAAAACAATAAATTGACGTGTAAAGTGAAATGGTTGGGTTCCTAGTAATCGTGTTGACATGATTTATCAGCTCCTTGAAACAACAAGTGAGCCTTTAATTTACCAGGAACCTTCCGTTTCAAATAGTGCTGAAAATCATCATTTTGGTGACAAATGTCATGTGCCCCGTGTTTACTGATTAACAGTTGAAATGGTTGCCTAAGAAGTGTAAGTGACTGGGTTTTTAAGCCATGATGGGATCAGCTGTACCCAGGTATTACCAATTTTGAGCGGAAAAGGATTACCTTCACTGTCTGTAAATGTGAGCGTATCATTGCGTCCCTCACGGTGCCAGATAACATCATAGCGGTTGCCATCACGCAAAATAGTCGCCGGCCCAGAACCCCATAACTGAATTTCCACAGAATAGCTGGCACAAGTATTATCGAGGTTGAGTTGTTCACAAATCTTACCGTCAAACGTATGGAAGGGTGACATAATCACCACGTTCTTAGCCACGACTTGCTCGTAAGTATTACCATCAGCATGAATTTGACCATCTGACCAGCGTTCGTAACGTTCATATATCGGATCGTAAACCCAATCGACAATTGTCCAATCATAATTGGCAGTTACTTTACTTGTGGGGATACCACCAACAGGCGCTTCTTCACTAAACGAATTAAAGGTCACAAATTCTGGTGGCACATTTTGCCCTTTTTCACCCAGGGTCAACCACAATTGTGCTGGATTGGTGTACAGGGTATGTTCATACGGCTTGTCTTCACCGGTACGATAATAGCCTGGCTCCCACCCATACAAAATGCGTTGGCTGAAATCCGATTCGTTCAGGCGGCGACGTACGCCATCACTGGAACCAGAAAAAACCAGAGCCGCATCAAACATGGCAGGCAGTTCCAGATCAATTAGGCGTGCGCTGCGGATGGGACCAATCCGTTCTGGCGTTTTGCTGTAGAAGATGGCCGAGAAGCGCGTTAGATTGCCTTCAGCAGTATGTTCAAATACCCAGTCGGCGTCGTTGAGGCCAGCTTGAGGGCGAGTGTAGGAGGCGGGTGCATTGGAAATTTTGACATTTAACGGCCGTCGCTGCAAATTCTCCGGATTATCTACAATTTCACCAGTCAGCGGATTGCGATCTGTGCCAAAATCTGCAGCAGTAATTAAGATCGTGCCGGTGGCTGTAGGCACCGCTGTAGCCACATCTGGCGTACTTGTCGGCAAAGCCGTAGAAGTTGGCAGTGGTGGCATCGTAGGCACTACCGGCAGTTCGACAACAGCTTCTGTGGCTGTGGCAGTAGGTACCGCATCTTGTTGTGGTGTGTTGGTGGGGGGCGGTGCTGGGATCGGGGTTGGGTTCCCCCCTCCACAAGCAACCAACAATAATCCCAGCAGTGTCAATACAATAATATTCCAATGTTTCATCTATTTTCTGTTTCCACTTTCACAAATCTGCAACAAATTCATCTAAACTTGTGCTGAACAAAGCCAAAGTATTTTCTCGAATTAGTGCCAAAATTAGCAAAGATTCGTGGGAATTTCTTGCAAAACTTGATTTGCAAGAATAGACCCCTAGAGCCAAATACCCTAAGGGTCAATAAGCATCTCAATTTTCCTCTGTGGGACAGTTTTGTCAACATAGAAGGCAGGACAAAAAAGCAATTTTGTGGATTTACTCACATCGTAAAATTTTGACATGTTGTCGGCAGAGGCTATAATTATCCATTATCAAGCCCAGATGGCGGAATTGGCATACGCAGCAGGTTGAGGGCCTGTGTCCTTACGGACGTGGAGGTTCGAGTCCTCTTCTGG
>JAGRDI010000464.1 GCA_020432765.1 Anaerolineales bacterium
CCTGCCACTTTGCAACCTGTCCAAACAACCGACACAGAAACCAATTTACCTGACAATGACAACACACCTCTCGATGCTGAACCCGATATACCGCGACCAAACATGTGTGGTGCGTTGCTGGCTATGCCGCTTTTGTTAGGGTTTGGTGGTGTGGTGAGTTGGTACGGCCGTCGGCGTCAATAACATATGAGAACACGGAGCATGACAATAAAGGTAAGCGCTCCGTGTTCCTATATAAAACGAGTTGCACACTTCCTCAAAACTGCACGAGTTCCTGTCCAATCAACTTTGCCGAAGTCCGCACTGAGATCGTAAACGCAAAAAATGGCCCAAAATCGCGTATGGCAGGCATACTGGTAATAAATAAACCTGGAATATTGGTCTGAAAATGTTCATCCAGCAGCGGATAACCATCAGTCGTGGCAAGGTTATCCAAAATGTTACCTTGCGCCAAATAAGGTACATAATCCATGTTAACGCGGTAGCCAGTAGCCAGAATGATATGGTCAACGGTGAGCGTTGTACCAGTGTTCAGCGTGACGGTTAATGCACCGTCCGGCATTTCATCACATGCTGTAATGAAGCTGTTGGGCCACAAATGGACACGATCTATCAAAACCCGCTCAGCCAACCACGGTTCTACTTTCAAACGTCCTTCAGCCCAGAGGCGTTTGTCGACTTCGTCCTTTTCAGATGGCGTTAGATTACGGAACCAGCCGGGATTGTCAATCATGGCATCGACGAGTGGATTGACCCATGACCAATCGGCTTCTGTGAAGGCGGGGGTGTCATGACGATGGACGACATGTACGGCCGTTGCGCCCGCCTCTTGTAACAATGCCGTCCACTCAAAAGCACTTTGCCGTCCACCCACAATCAAACAGCGCTGCTTTGCCATGTCGCTAAAATCTACATGATCACAAGTATGAGAATAACGTCCCGCTGGAAAGTGAGCTACCAATTCAGCCGGTTCGTTCTTGAATGGCTTGAATCCCGGCGCGATAGCCACATGATCCGCATAGATTGTGCTGCCATCAGCCATCGTCGCCCGGAAGCGCGGCGTTTGTTCAGGGAAAACGTCCAGTTGCTGTACAAAAATGGGTACAGGCTCGATACCTTGTTGGGTTTGGAACCATGCCGCGTAATTCAGGTAGAAGGCTAATGAAAGCGGCTCGACATCAGCAGGAGTCAGCCCTTGGGTTAGCAAATAAGCTTCAATTGTGTTTTTGTTGTTGGGGTCAAGGTGCCAGTCGCAGGCAGAGCGTAAGAACATACCAGTTGGCATATTCTCTTGCCAGAACCCCATCGGTTTGCCGACGATCATGTAATTAATGTCTAGATGCTGCGCTTCAGCAGCCAGTGACAAGCCAAAAGGACCAGCACCGATTATGAGCAAGGAAATGTAGGAATCCATATTAATTTTTACTCGCGCTCAACAGCCAAGGCGACGGCTTCGCCACCACCTAAACAGAGGGCAGCAATGCCGCGTTTTAAGCCGCGGTCTTGGAGAGCAAACAGCAATGTTGTCAACACACGTGCCCCAGTTGCACCCAGCGGATGTCCCAAAGCGATGGCACCACCATTGACATTTACCTTGTCCCACTCCCAACCTGCCTCGACCAGCGCATAGCCATTGGCTAATATCTGCGCAGCAAAAGCTTCGTTGAGTTCGATTAGATCGACATCGGCCAATGTCCAGCCTATTTTTTCTAATAGACGCGGAATAGCTAAAGCTGGTGCCGCAAAAATACGTTTGGGTTCAACGGCCGCTTGCGCGTAGCCCACGATACGTGCCAGGGGTTGTGTGCCAACAGCAACGGCCGTTTCCAGACTCGCAACCACCAAAGCAGATGCTGCGTCATTCAGGCCCGGCGCATTGCCAGCTGTGACGCGACCATCCTTGCTAAAAGCTGGTCGCAGCTTGCTAAGCAAATCGAAAGATGTATCGTGCCGTGGCGATTCATCCTCAGTCACAACCGTCACACGGCCTTTGCGATCTGTGATCGAAATGGGTGCGATTTCGGCATTGAATTTGCCATTGGCGGCCGCGCTGATCGCCTTTTGGTGGCTGGCCAGGGCATAACGATCCATCGCTTCACGTGTAACTTCATACTCAGTAGCGATAAATTCGGCTGCGTTGCCCATGCCCCAATCTTCAAAAGCACACCATAACCCATCGACGACGAGCGCATCACGTAA
>JAGRDI010000465.1 GCA_020432765.1 Anaerolineales bacterium
CGTTATGGCATGATAGCCATGCATTTGGCCTGGTTTCCAGGCTGGTTTCTGTTTGGCGATGGCCTCCGCTACTTTGTCAGGATCGGCGAGCTTGGTTAGATCGAGCGGTTCGTCAATGGCACATAAACCGGCTTGATGACTCAGCAACTGGCGAATGGTGATAGCGCTTTTGCCATTTTGTGCGAATGCCGGCCAGTGGTGAGCGACAGTGTCATCATAGTCAAACAGACCATGGGCATGGGCGTGGGCGACCGCCATGGAGGCCAACCCTTTGGTTGTCGAGAAAACAAGCACCATGGTTTCGCGCTGCCACGGAGCCTTGGTTTCATGGTCACGGTAGCCGCCCCACAGATCAACGACTTTGCGGCCATGCTGATACACAGCACAAGCTGCACCGAGTTCGCCGCGTTCGCTAAAATTGCGGATAAATTCTTCACGTACTTTTTCGAAGCCAGGGGCAACGCTGCCATGAATGGGAGTTTTATTCGTACTCATCATCTGTATTCCTTATGGCTTTGGGAGGTAATTTTGCCGTCTGGTAATTGGCAGAAAATTTGTAAAAAGCTTGTTAGGCGCAAACTGCCAATTACCTGAAAGGTCGTTTCCCATCACACTGATACAGATTATCATTAGGCAGCGTTCCAAGAACGTTCCAAAAGCGGCGTAAAAAACGGTCAAAACTGCTATAATCATGCAAATGAAGGTTTTACAGCTACGTCTATTGGGCGAATTCCAGGCAGTTATTGGTGACCTGCCGATTGAAAATTTCCCCACCGACAAAATACGTGCCTTGTTGGCTTATCTGGCCGCAGAAGCGGATCGGCTGCATGCACGCACGCATTTAGCAACTTTGTTGTGGAGTGAATGGGATGAGGCAGCGGCACGTGCGAATTTGCGCAAGTCATTATTTCGGCTGCGCAAGACATTGGGTGAAACGGCCGAATCTCTCCTCACGATTACACGCAGCAGCGTACAACTGCATTCAGAAACGGCCGTTATTGACGTGCTGCGTTTTGAACAGTTATCACAAAAAGATGATATCGACTCCCTGACACAAGCTGCTGACCTGTACAAAGGCGATCTGCTTGTGGGATTGACCTTGGCGGACGCACCTGCGTTTGATGACTGGCTGACTGTACGCCGTGAGCAGCTGCACCAACAGGCATTAACGCTGTTCCACCAGTTGAGCGAGCTGTACATGGCGCGTCAAGCGTTTGGTCTAGCGGAAAAATATGCGGCACGTCAGGTGGCGTTGGAACCCTGGCACGAACCCGCCCATCAGCAGTTGATGCGTGCCTATGCGGCTGCAGGGCAAAGAACACAAGCTCTGGTGCAGTATGAACAATGCATCGCTGTCTTAAATGCAGAAATGGGCATGGCGCCAACGATTGAAACCCAGCAGCTTGCAGACGCTATCCGTGGAGAGGCAGCACCGGGCATACGTTTGCATCATTTCCCACCGCCACATACCAACTTTATTGGCCGTGAAGCTGATGTTGAACGAGTTATTGCGCGTTTGCATAATCCGCAGACACGGTTGATCACCATCACCGGCACAGGCGGTGTTGGCAAGACCCGTTTGGCAATTGAGGCCGTGACACGCAGCCTGGTCCATGTTGGCATTCAGGATGCCTATTTTGTTCCTCTTAGCTCCGTCGTAACCCAAGATGGCATTTGGCAGACGTTGGGCACACAGTTAGGTGTGCAGCCAGAGGCATCCGGTTTATTGCCCGCCGCTGTCATCGATTTTGTGCGCGACTGTGCGCCACTGCTCATTCTCGACAACTACGAACAACTTGCCCCTGACACTGCTTGCATTGAAGAGCTTTTGCGTGTAGTTCCCGATGTGCGTTTGCTCGTGACAAGCCGTGTGCCGCTCAATTTGCGTGCTGAATGGCGTTTGCCGTTGGAGGGTTTGATGGTTCCGGCAGCAACGGCCGTTGATATCGCGTCGTATCCATCTGTGGCATTATTGCTGACAGCCGGGCGGCAAGTACAGCCAGACCTCTTGTTATCAGTTGAAAATGAGGCCGACATTGGCCGTATTTGCCGTGCCTTAGCCGGTATGCCGCTTGCGCTTGAAATGGCGGGCAGTTGGTTGGGGCTTTTTAGTCCACGGCTGTTGGCTGATCAAATTGAACAGGGGCTTGATTTTCTTGTGGCTGCACGGCGTGATATGCCAGCGCGGCATCGCAGCCTGCGTGCGATTTTTGATCATGCGCAGCAACAACTGCAACCTGCTGAGCGTAAATTATTGGGGCAATTGGCAAGTTTCCATGACAGTTTTACCTTGCCCGCCGTGTTAAATATCACTGCCGCCACCTTGCCCGCGATAAACAAACTTGTCGATCATGCGCTGGTACAGCGCCAAGCCAATGACCGCTACAGTTTGCATCCTGTTTTACTATCATTTTTGCAAGAAGATAAGGCGGACGTGTCCGATTTGTTACAGAAACATGCGTATTACTATTTGCAACAAGTTGCCGCTATGGGGTTCAAAACGATTGCGCAGCTCGTTGATGATATCAGCTACGACATCGCCAATGTGCGGGCTGCATGGCAATGGGCGGCTGCCCAGCGCAATGATGAATTGTTAGCTACAGCCCTCGATGGATTACTCACGTATTATGAATTTCGAGGCACCTATGATGAAGGGTGTACGCAATTTGCAACGGCAGCCCAACTGCTGCCCATTTCTGAGCTGCACAACCGTTTATGCTTGGCGGAAGCGGCCTGTGCCTTAAAACTCGGGGATTTTGGGACGACGAAGGTTGTTGTGGAAGCTGTGTTGGCGACTGGCATTGCCGAGACCCGTTTGGCGGCACTTATTATGCTTGGGCGACTTTATGAACGGCGGACTGAATACGACACGGCCGTTGCTGTCTTACAAGAAGCGTTAACTTTAGCGGAGTCGCAGTCAAAAGATGCAGCCCATATCTGGAATATTCTCGGACAGATTTATGCGTATCGAGGGCCAATGGAAAAACGCATTGCGGCGCATCAACACGCCTTGGCGATTAGTTCTGCGTTGGGAGACGAATTGCAAACGGCCGAATGTTTCGCCACGCTCAGCGAGATTTACAAGGATACCGGGGCTTATGACGAAGCGATGGCACATATTAAGCAGGCGCTTACTATCGTTGAGCGTCTGGATCACCGCGCAAATATTGGTTTGTATACGCAAAAACTAGGCACGCTTTATTGGCGGCAGGAGAGATTGGCAGAAGCGCAAACATGTTATGAAAAAGCACTGGCAATCGTGCAGGAACTAAACCATAAACGCAGCATTATGATTTGCACCGGCTCCCTGGGTATTCTGGCAAAAAGGCGTCGTGATTATGATCAGGCTTTGGACTGCTACCGGCGGGCTGTCCAGTTGGCTAATCAGTTAGGTGACAAAGCATCGCAGGCGGTCTATTTAGGCAATATTGGCAATGTGTATATGGATATTGGCCCTTACACGCGTGCGCTGGATTATTATCAGCGTGCTATCGCGCTTGATCGTGCAGCGGGTGCGCTGGGTGGTGTTGGTCGCCATCTGGGTAATATTGGTGATATGTTGAAATTTCAGCAGCGCTATGCAGAGGCATTGCCTTATTTTGAAGAGGCAATCCCCTATTTGCGGCAAGGTGCGCTCCATTACTTTTTGTGTTGGGTGTTGGTATCTTATGCAGAATGTTTGTTTGAGGTAGGCCGTTTTGAGGAGGCCGGGACAGTGAATGCAGAAGGGGGACAGTTGGCAGCAGAAATGGATCGCGAATTTTATTATTCGTCTAGTCTGATACTTAATGCACGAATGCTGGCTGAAAATGGCGATATGGAAACGGCCGTTGCTCAGCTAAATGCCCTGCGCCCACAAACCACCTACCCAGAAATATTGGCCGAGATCGATTTCTTTTTGTGGCAAATCGGCGCCGATCCGGCTTCCCGGGCTGCTGCCGCAGATGGTTTTGCCCATTTGTATCAGGAGACAAGGCGGGTTCGCTATCGCGAACGGCTTGCTTCCGTTCAATAAACAATAGTGTGTGAAAATAATCACTTGCGTAGGTTTTGCGTAGAACTGACGTAGTTTCGGCGTACAGTGTCCATCAGATAAATGTCATAGAATAGTTGTCGAAGGGTAAAAATCTCTTCTTCTTCTCCTCCTTTTAACGAGAGTCAGGTTTCGGCGTTCCTGACTCTCAACAAAAACAATCGGGCTGGTCATTACGACCAGCCCGTTTCCATTTCTACTCATCTTCTTGATTTAGGCCACTGATGAACACAGATTTACATGTTTACATGGATGTTTGGCTTTTATCACTGTTTATCTGTGAAAATCTGCATTCTACCAGTTACATAACGTTACTATAACTGTATAGGTAGCCGTAGCCTGAGCTTGTCGAAGGCGGAGGCGGGTTGCTCGCGCCGCTCTGGCTTCGACAAGCTCAGCCGCCGCTACACCTAAACTTTGGCAAACACCTATACAGTTACACGTTTTAACTATTTGGTGTTTATATCAAGGGTGTAGATGCTACCAAAATTCCGTCGGCATCGGCATAGAGATAATGACCAGGTTGAAAATTGACTCCGGCAAAATGAACAGGAATATCGATGACCCCTTCGCCGCGTTTGACGCTTTTACGCGGGTGTGCGTTCAAGGCACGAATACCGATGGGCATGTCGGCGATAACGGCCGTATCGCGAATGCACCCGTAGATTATAAAGCCAGCCCAACCATTATCAATGGCTAATTGCGCAAGCATGTCGCCGACCAGGGCACAGCGTAATGAACCACCCCCATCAACGACCAACACACGGCCGTTGCCCGTAGACTCCAGCAGTTGGCGAACCAGCACATTGTCTTCAAATAGTTTTACCGTCGCGATCAAGCCATGAAACTGAGCTTGACCCCCATATTGACGAAAAATTGGTTCAGCAATTTGAACACGCTCAGAATAGGCATCGGATAGATCGGCCGTTGCAAATGAGGTCATAAGTTTCCCTTTGATTGATTTGTGCGAAGAGTAGCATAAGGCCGCAGAAGGGACAAATTTGTGGACAGTCGTTGGTTCATCAGGCATAATCCCGGCATGATTTTTCATATCACACAACGAACAGCTTGGGAAACGGCCGTAGCGCGGGGCAGGTACCTCAGCGATTCATTTCACAAAGAAGGTTTCATTCATTGTTCAACACTCGAACAGGTACTGGCTCCAGCCAATCGCCTCTACCAGGGTGAGGTTGGCCTCGTGTTATTATGTATCGACCCAGAAGAAGTGGATGCTCC
>JAGRDI010000466.1:0-1629 GCA_020432765.1 Anaerolineales bacterium
TCAAAAGTGAAGGGCAAATCTGGCGTAACAACAAGCGGAGAATTGGGAATCAAGAAGCGTTGGAGGGCTTGCTTAAGTGCATCTAGCCCACGCCCGGTTCCTGTGGCACGGGTGCAGTGCCTTGAGCGCCAACAAGTTGTCCCCTTCGATGAGCATATTACCGCTGTCGGGATCACCTACAGAGAGAGCAGGATCACAGTCTAACAAATGAAAAGGCACTTCTTCGTGGTGGCTGAGCACGGCTTCTTTACCGACCCAATGGAGTGTGGGCATAAAGTCAATCCTTACAACTCTTCAAGATCATTACGCACAGGCTCCTTCATCGGGATGCCAATGCGATAAGCGGCAGAACTGATCGCGTGGGCTGTCACAGGCCCGGCGATCATCAGCAGGACAATCAGGAGCAAGC
The DNA here is from genome assembly GCA_020432765.1 of Anaerolineales bacterium. GTDB lineage: Bacteria > Chloroflexota > Anaerolineae > Promineifilales > Promineifilaceae > JAACFF01. The sequence continues at coordinate 410 of JAGRDI010000466.1, forward strand.
CCCTGCCCCACCCAAGCGGCGTCCAGGCAACGGCCGCTGCCAACAACAGCACCACACCAAACACACCGACCTTGCCGGTCGCGTGCAGGCGCGTATACACATCCGGCATACGCACCAGCCCCACAACCCCCACCACTGAGAAAAAAGTGCCGATTAAAACAGCGATAATTGCAATAAATTGAAGAATTGTTTCCATAATAAGACCAAGGACGGGAGACAAAGGACGAATGCACCGGTCTTCCGTCTTTTGTCCTCCGTCAAATCATTTGATTAGAACATCTGCTCATCGGCGACGTACTTTGACAATACAAGTATGCCAACGAAGCCCAAAGCACCGAGTCCAAGTGCCACATCGATATAGATACTGTCGCGCAATATCAGCGCGATCAAAACCAACATCGCCAGTGTCAATGTACTGACCAGATCGACACCTACCAACCGGTCGACCACATTCTCGCCACGCCACACACGAAAAACCGCCACAGCTAACAAAATTATATGAATGATCAAAGAAGCATATAATAAAAATTCTAGAATTAACCTCATTTTGAATCCTCGGCAGAAATAGAAGGGAAAATTTTTTCAAGCATAGCGATACGTTGAGCCTGGGCTTGTTCGATATATTCCTCTGTTTCGGTAGCGTCCAAACAATGCGTGTACATAATGCCATCAGCGCCCATTTCAGTGACTAATTCGCCGGGTGTCAAAGTGATAGCGTGGGCGCTGAGTGCTTGTGCGGCTTCATTATTGCTGTAGGATGGAATCGCGATAATGCCTGGTTTAATCGGCAGTTTGGGGTCCAATACGATACGCGCCACTTGAAAACCGCTGACAATTAGTTCATAGGAGAGCAGCAGGATGTAACGCAAAAGCGCCACGGAAGCCCCAGGTGCGAGAATCACTTCAACCTGGCGCTGTTTGGGATGTAATATAAATACAATTCCTGCGCTGATCAATATCCCCACTATGATATTGCTGATTTGTAAATTGCTGGTTAGCGCTAAATAGGCCAGAGTTAAGAGAAAAACAGCACGAATATAATACATAAATCAACCTCCTAAAACAGCCTGGATGTAGGCGCCGGGATCACCCAGCCACATGCTGGTGGCAGTGGCAGCCGCCACCAATGGATTGGCCCAAATACCAAATATAATCAGCAAAACGACTAAAATGCCGGGCGCGAGCAGATTATCGCCGCCGGCTTTGGTGCTGATCCCTGC
>JAGRDI010000466.1:1637-2221 GCA_020432765.1 Anaerolineales bacterium
CCTGGTTTGAGCCACCAAATACGTTGAAAGGCGCGAATGGTATAAATCAGTGTAAAAATACTGGTGACACCAATGAATAAGAGTGTCCAATAACCAGCAGCAGCGATACCGCTGCTGAACAACAACATCTTACTGACAAAACCATTCAGGGGTGGGATGCCAGCCAGCGCTAAACTGCCCATAAAAAAGAGGAATCCGGCGACTGGCAGCGGTTTGCCGACACCGGTGACAATATCAAAAGCGGCTGATTTAACGGATGCACGGCTGGCAACATAACCGGCCAACATCAACATCGCGGCCTTAATAAGGCTGTGGTTGAAGGCAAAAACAATGGCAGCGGTGATCGAGAGGGTTGTTCCCCACCCAATACCCACCAGAATGAAGCCGACTTGGGCCAGGGTTGAATAAGCCAACATACGTTTGACATTATGGGTGCCGATGGCTGATAAACCGCCAAAGATAACACCGACGACACCCAAAACCAGTAGGATGGCGCGAATAGTGGGAGCCTGGGCCACAAACAGCAAAGTTGTCATACGCAAGAAACCGTAAACACCCAGTTTGACAACGACCGACGAGAGCAT
>JAGRDI010000467.1 GCA_020432765.1 Anaerolineales bacterium
CCCTTTGTCTTCTATGGCGACTATGTTGATGGCTGTCTGACCCGCCTCTCCAACGATCCCTTGCTCAATGTATCGGCAGGCGGCGGCTCGTCTGTTCCCACTTTTGTTGTTGAGAAACGCTAACTTGACAAACATCCATTTTTGATTATAATGGCAACATATAGACAAACTTCTATATGTTGAATCGAATGAATTCACTGATTTTTGCGAAAGCGATGGCCGACGAAACCCGTCAAAAAATAATGCTCCTGCTCTGCTGTAATTGGCTGTGTGTGAGCGACGTCGTTGACCGTCTGGGTGATGTCTCACAACCAACCGTCTCGCATCATCTGAGCATTTTACGTGAGGCGGAATTGGTGCATACGCGCCGCGAGGGTAAACAAATTTTTTATTCGCTGGATCAAGATGCCGTGGCAGTCTGCTGCGGCACATTGATGCAGAACTTTGCCCCCGAAAGAACCAAAGCATCGGTTCCATTGGCCAATGTCAAAGTGGCTTAAAAAGTTTTTTTTAGTTTAACATATAGACAAATATCAATACGAGGTGATAATATGAGTACACTTACCCCCGATCAGATTCATGTTGAAGTACAAGCACGTTACGGCCGTATCGCCACAGAATTTAAACCAGACGTCAGCGCATCCTGCTGCACACCCAGCGCATCAACCACCTGCTGCAGCACAAATGTTGATGAAATCGCCCTGTTTGCCGATTTATATACGGCCGATACCCAGTGGCTGCCTGAGGACGTGACTGGTCTATCGCTTGGCTGTGGTGATCCAATCACACTGGCGGAGCTTGAAGCAGGCCAGACCGTGCTCGATCTAGGTTCTGGTGGCGGCATTGATTGTTTCATGGCTGCACGCAATGTCGGCCCAACCGGGCATGTCATCGGTGTGGATATGACACCTGCCATGCTCGAAAAAGCCCAGCGCAACAAGGCCAAGGTCGGTTTAGACAACGTCGAATTTCGGCAGGGACAAATCGAAGCGCTGCCCGTGGCTGACGACACAATTGATGTCATTATTTCTAACTGTGTCATTAATTTGAGTCCTGATAAAACGGCCGTTTTCCAAGAAGCATTCCGTGTCCTCAAATCGGGCGGACGTCTGGCCGTCTCAGACATCGTCACACGTGGGCAGTTCGGTCCAGAAGATCGTGCCAATATGGCCGCCTGGTCTGAATGTGTAACCGGTGCCGAAGATGTCGGTGTTCTCGTCAGCAAGATGCAAGCTGCTGGTTTCGGTGACATTTCAATCCGCGACAAAAACAATCCAGAAATTGAATTAGCCACAGCACTGCCCCATCAAGGTGCTGTTGAAGTGATCAGTGCACGTATAACGGCCGTTAAATAGCATTTGGACACTGGCATTTTTTATTTTACCAGAGGAGACTCATCAGATTTTACGATCAATTCGCTCACATTCCACTCGTGGTAGAAATCTGACCAGTCTAGAATTCGCCAGACTCCAGTTTATCCAGGTTAGGAAACGCGGTAAGAAACCGTGGCTACGGATACTTTTCCAACAGAATGCTAGGATCAATATGAACAAGTCAATAACACGAGAAGCAAAGCTTAGCAAAGCGCAAATCCCAGCGGTGTATGCCAGTAGAGTAAACAATTATGACATTTGGGCTAAATTGACTGAATCGAACGCGCAAAAACGCTGTTTGGAATTGGCTGATATCAGAGATGGTGAAACGATTCTTGAAGTTGCTGTTGGCACCGGACTCATCTTCACTCAACTCCTGCAACACAACCCTTCTGGCTGGAATGAAGGCATCGACCTCACCGAAGCGATGTTGGCCAAAGCACGCACGAAAGCGGCCCAATCCGGCCATAACAATTACCGCCTGCGCATCGGCGATGCCTACAATCTACCGTTTGGCGCTGACAAATTCGACTTGCTCGTCAACAACTACATGTTTGATTTGCTGCCGCAAGAAGATTTTGCACATATCTTGGCGGAATTCAAGCGTGTGCTGCGCCCAGGTGGACGGCTTGTCTTGGTCAATATGGGGCAAGCGCGTCACTGGTACAACAACCTCTGGGACAAACTCTATGGCCTCAGTTCAACGTCAATGGGTGGCTGTCGAGCTGTTTCACTCGCTGATCCCATGCAAGCCACCGGGTTCAAATTAAGCCACAATGAATTCATCAGTCAAATGACCTTTCCATCCGAAATCATTATAGGTCTCAAACTCACCTAATACTCTGTTATAACAGGGCTGTTAAGAATCTTTTTGTCGTTGCATTGAACAATGTATTCAGGTAAGGAGTTTATCATATGTCAAAACAAATTACGTTGACAATTCCAGATGCTATCTATAGCCGTGCACAACAATTAGCTCGTTCTAATCGAAGAGATGTAGCTGATATACTGGCAGAATCAATAAGCTTAGAAGTCAAGCAAGAATCACACTCGCATTTATCCGCTATCGATCTGACTATTGAACGCGAAAGTTCCGCGTTTCTGAAAATGCATTCAGATTTGTTATCAAAATACGTTGGTGAATATGTTGCTATCTATCAAGGAGAATTGGTCGATAGTGATTTTGATTTTGCAATTTTGTATGCACGTATTGAACAAAAATATCCAGATTCATTCTTCTTAATTCGTCAGGTTGCAGATAAACCTGAGCCAATTTATCATTTCCGTTCACCCCGCTTTGCTGAGGAATAATTAGTGGTTTACACATATGAGTATGATACAACCTATCATGGTCCGGCATTACCAGTTGTAGAATTAGAAATTGCAGCCGCTGGTGAATGGCTTACATTAGACACTTTGGTGGATTCAGGGGCGGATTGCAACCATGATCCCAATGCATTATTTGACGCGCTTAGGCGCCAGGGTGATTGATAAACGGCGTTTAAGGAGCAGTGCCAATATTAGTTATCAGGTAGATATTTTCGCAGTGTCAATGAAAGTTGGTCCATACAACCAAACGGCCGTTCAGGTTATTGGCAACCAACACAGCAATGATGTAATTTTGGGACGCGATGTATTGAATCAATTAATAGTAACACTGAATGGATTGGCTCATACTGTGGAAATTTCAGAGTAAAGCGATCATTGACTAAAAAGCAATTAAGGAATTTTTATGTCACTTTCAAAAACATATTTTGCCGATGTCGCCACGCAGTGGGATGATTTGCGCAGTGGCTTTTTTACAGAAGAAATGCGTGACGCTGCGATTAAAAAAGCGGGGTTGTCAGCAGCTGCCGTTGTCGCTGACATAGGCACGGGTACAGGCTTCATGCTGCAGGGACTTGTTCCCCATACGGCCCAGCAAGTCGGCTTTGATGAAAGTGCAGACATGCTGTTCATCGCTCGTCAAAACCTGGCCGCCTATCCCACCGTCGAACTACATGAAGCTGAAGGGCAGCAACTACCCGCAGCCGACAACAGCTTCGATGCCGTTTTTGCCAATATGTATCTGCACCACACGCCCGACCCGCTCAATGCCATCACTGAAATGGCACGTATTCTCAAGCCGGGTGGCAAGCTCATCATCACCGATCTCGACAGCCATGATCAAAGCTGGATGCGTGAAGAAATGGCGGATCGCTGGCTGGGATTTGAACGCACAACCATCCAGGATTGGTACAAAGCCGCTGGGCTTACCCACATCGATATCGATTGTGCCGAGGGCACCTGTGATTGTGCCAGCCCCACAGCCGAGGCAATTTCTCTGAGTATTTTTGTCGCCATCGGCCAGAAACGCACATAAACACCTTTTGTACTTTGGTTTGTAGGGCAATATTGTAAATTACCCGGACGATTTACAAAATCATCCTACATCCATCACTAAAGCTTGGGCGGC
>JAGRDI010000468.1 GCA_020432765.1 Anaerolineales bacterium
CTAAACCGATCAAGCGTGGGGAGGGAATATGTATCAGGGTAGAAACGGCCGTTTGTGTGAAGTCAGGGCGTATATCTAAAACAAATGGTAATTCCGTGTCTATGCAGTCGCTTGCACATACTTCAGCGACAACTTCATCAACAAAATTAGCAATGCTTCCTGCCAAGGGATCATCGACAACATGATAACGCAGTGTGCCCCACGAATTTTTTTGGGTAAGCTGATTTCCCCAATAACTTGGGTCGCTGGGCATATGCACCCAACTGCTGCCTAACTGCTCAAAGAATAATACACGCTGCCAGGTTCCCGCTGCATCCGACCACCTTGCACTCGCCCAAATAAAATTTTCATGATGAGCAGCCTCAGTGATTTTTGGGATTTCATCCCGGTAGAAAGTTTGGTTTTCAAATCGTAGTTGGGCGCTGAACCAGGCAGGGTCATTCGCCAATAAGGAGAAGAAAACTGGACCATTTCCTTCACGATAGGCATGATATTCTTGATCGAGTATGGTTTGCACAGATTCAATGCGGGCGTTGCTTGCTTGCCTGTCTTGTCGTTGTATGAAAAACCATGCGCCAATGAAGATTGTGAGGAAAACGGCCGTTAGTCCCCAAAACCAAAATGCATTCTTGGAGCGGTGTGTACGATCTGCATGCACGGAATCATGATCGTCTTCTTCGTCAAAATCCCAATTGAACTGATTGCCCATCGTGAAAACCTTATGGCTCCACCATAAGTTTCTACATATAGTCTATATCATTGTTTTAGCACAAAACCTGCAAAGCCCCTATAGCTTGTGTGCGATCTGGGCTAATCGTTCAACGGCCCGTTCCAATTCGCTCATGGCTGTGGCGATTGAGAAGCGCACATGTCCTTCGGCAGCCTGCCCAAAAGCGGCACCTGGTGTGCCGGCTATGCCCGCTAAATCAAGCAGTGCATCAGCTAACTGCATACTGTTTTTGCTGCTGTTGGGGAAACACGGCATGAGATAAAATGCACCTTCGATCATCGCACATTCAATGCCCTCAATGCTGTTTAGGGCGGGGACCATAAAATCACGTCGTGCCTGATATGAATCGCGCATGGCGGCAATACAGTCTTGGGGGTCAGTAAGTGCTGCAACGGCCGCATGCATGGTGAAAGTCGCTGATGAGGAGATGGTTTGTCCGTTGATGCGTGCCGCAATTTTCATAATTTCGCCGGGTCCTGCCAGATAGCCCAATCGCCAGCCGGTCATCGCATACGCTTTTGAAAAACCATTGACGATGAGCGTGCGTTCAGCCATCCCGGGTTGGGCTGCGGGTGAGATGTGGCGACGGCCGTCGAAGATCAGCTTCTCATAGATTTCATCAGATAGCACATAGAGATCGTTTTGGACGGCAACGGCCGTTAACACGTCGATTTCTGCCTGAGTCAACACACGCCCCGTAGGATTCGTCGGCGTGTTCACCATAATCGCTTTGGTTTTGCTGCTGATGTGGGCTTGGATAAGTTCGGCCGTAATCGTGAAATTGTCGGTGCTGTTAAGCTGTACGCGTACCGGCACGCCCCCGTTCAATAAAATGATCGACGGATACGAAACCCAAAATGGATCAAAATAGATGACCTCATCGCCTGGGTTTAGCAGGATCGAAAGTGCCAGATTCAATGCCCATTTGCCACCGGGTGTTACAACCACATCTGTACGTGGATCAACCTTGATTTGGTTTTCCTGTTCAAGTTTGAGCGCAATCGCTTCCAACAGCGGCGTGATGCCTTTCATCGGACTGGGGTAATGCGTAGCGCCTTGTTCGATGGCCTTAAAAGCAGCGGCGGTGATATGGGTGGGGGTATCAAAATCGGGGTCGCCGCCAGCCAGGGCGATCACATCTTGGCCAGCTGCTTTTAGTGCGCCCGCTTTGTCACTAACCGCCAGTGTCATTGACACGGGAATATTGCGAGCAACCTGTGATAATTCTTGCATAAAACTCTCTTTTTTTGAGCAATCAGCGTCAACAATTTAGACAATCAGCCTGGTTGATGGCTGATGGCTGATTGGCTGACCATTTTTTAAGTTGTCGCTATTGTAACAGAGGTTATCGGGATGGAAAAAGGTGTAAGAAAAGCGTAAGTAATTTCGTAAGGCGACCACCATAAACTATGGGGAGTATTGGTTAAAATCAACGCACGAAAACAATCTAGCCTGAGTTTTCAAACGTAAGTAACGGATAAAGAATCAAAATGAGCAAAATCCATACCCCCATATCGCTTTTTGATAAACATGCAATGCCATTTCTTTGGCGGCATCCCCGTTTGAAAAACGTAATCAAGATGGTTTTCGATTATACCATTGTGATTCCGGCACTGTTTTTCTTGTCGCCACTGTTATTGATTATCACAGTGTTAATCTTGTTGGAATCACCAGGCCCTATTTTGTATCGGATGCGGGTTTTGGGTCTGAATGGGGTTGAATTTCAGGCATACAAATTTCGTGTCATGTTTTTGGATGCGGACGATCGTTTGATTCAAAATCGCCAGCAGTGGGTATCGGTTTTGCGTGGCGATCGCAGCCAGCGTGACCCACGTTTCATGCGCATCGGTTGGTTTTTACGGCGTTCGGGACTAGAAGAGCTGCCACGTTTGCTCAATATCCTTAATCGCGATATGTCGTTGGTCGGACCACGTGCGGTGACGCGTCAGGATGTAATGAAATACGGCCGTTCCAATATCGATGTGATGACCTCCGTTTTGCCGGGCTTAACCGGCTTAGGCCAATTACGCGGTGTGATGCTGCCAGCCACTGAACAAGTTGATCTGGAAATGCAATATATCAACAATTGGTCGCCCTGGCTGGATATGAAAATCCTGGTGAATACCTTTTCGACCGCATTCAAAGGCCAACCGGCCTGATTCATCCTCAACACAAATTCAAAAGCCCGTATGGAATTACCCATACGGGCTTTTTTGTTTTTGGCGGGTTGTGGGAAAAGGGAAAGTTTGTTGGAAACGGCCGTTGCCCAATCCTATGCTTTCATAGACAATACGCGCCTATGTTTGAACTCATTTTTCTGGGCACCTCCTCTTCAGCGCCATCCATCCAGCGTGGCTTGGCTGGGCATATCATCCTTTACCGGCAGCATCGTTTCCTGCTGGATTGTGGCGAAGGCACGCAGCGGCAGATTTTGCGCACCGGCCTTGGCTTTAAGCGTTTGAATAAGGTGCTGCTGACCCACAGCCATCTCGATCATATTTTGGGTTTAGGTGGCCTGGCATCGACACTCAGCCGCTGGGAAAACCTGGAAC
>JAGRDI010000469.1 GCA_020432765.1 Anaerolineales bacterium
GTATCAGCTTCATCCAGCCTGCGGCATCTATTGGCAAAACTGAAAGAAAAATCGCCGGCAAAAAACCGGCCATCGCCACCAATTGGGTGTAGGTTTGGGCTTCTTTTATTGAACGCGCATAGGCCGCAACGAGCATTTCCACAGCAACAGCCATGAAGACAACGGGCAGGATTAATAATACGGCCGTTCCAATCACATCAAAACCCAAATTAATCCGAATAGCGGTAAATTCTTGAATTTGCGGAATGCCAAGCAGCACCAAAAAGAGCGTGGTCGCCAAGAAAGTCGCCAAAGCCGCGAAGAAAAACGCCGTCAAAAATTTGCCGATGAAAATGCGCCAGCGCGGCACGGGGTTTACGAACAATGGCTCCAATGAGCTGCGTTCACGTTCACCCGCTGTCATATCAACAGCCAGATAAAAGCCACCAAAAAAGGCGGCCGTGATCATGACCACCGGCAGCAAATTGAGCACCACGCTGGCTTCTGCTTGACTTTGTGGCGCGACATTGACTGTTTCGACCGGCACGGCACGCATAATGGCCGGGCTAATGCCACGCGCCAGCAAACGCATTCCACCAATTTGGCCGCTGTATTGACCGAGCAAATTACGAACGCGCCTGACCGCCACAGAGGAACCCTGATTGGTTTCATCGACAATCAATTGCACCTCAGCCGGACGACCTGCGCCAAAGTCCTCACCATACTCAGCAGGAATGATCAGCACAGCATCGAATTCGCCATCACGAACGGCCGTTTCCGGATTATCAGGTGCTGCTAAAACAGTGACATTATGTTGTTCGAGGTAAAGCACTAAATTGGGGGCATTTTCATTGCCAACGATGGGTAGCTGCAGCGGTCGTTCCGCCTGATCAGAAAAGCTGCGGTTCAAAAAACCGAAGAGAAAAATATACAGAATAGGATTAAATAACACCGTAAACAGCGCATTAAACATTGCGCGTTTATCACGAAAGTTATCCAAAAATTCTTTGCGCAAAACAGTCCAAATTTGATTTATCATAAGTGGTAATATCGACGATTGTCAATCGACAATTATTTCAAGCCTTCTTTCGTCCCAATCAGGTTCACAAATGCATCCTCAAGGTTCGCTTCTCCGGTAATTTGGTGCAAGGCATCTGGCGAACCTTCTTCACGAATACGGCCGTTGGCAATGATGACGATATTTTCACACAACAGCGCTACTTCTTGCATCACATGGCTCGAAAACAAAATACATTTGCCTTCGTCACGCAAGCGCCGGATCACCTGACGCATCACACGCGTACTCATCACATCCAAACCAGCAGTGGGTTCATCTAACATCACATTTTGCGGCTCGTGGACAAGCGCACGCCCAATCGCCACTTTAACTTGTTCGCCCGTTGAAAAGCCTTCCGTCTGTCGGTCGGCAATCGCAGCCATATCCAAAAGCTGCAACAAACCGTCAATGCGATCTTCTAATGTCGAACCGCGCAAACCGTGTAAACGGCCGTAATAGCGAATATTCTCACGCGCCGTCAACCGTTGGTAAAGGCCGCGCTTGTCAGGCAAAACACCAATTCGCTGCTGCGCCTGAATGCGCTGCCCATGCGTGTCAAAACCATCGATACTGGCGCTGCCGTTATCCGGTTCTAACAAACCTGCGATCAGGCGCATGCTGGTTGATTTACCAGCGCCATTCGGCCCCAACAAACCGGTGATCATGCCATCAGGAGCCGAAAACGATATATTTTGCACGGCTTGCACCTGATTAAATGCTTTCGATAATTCAGTGACTTGGATCATAAATCAAGGCTATTCCTCAAAATAAATGATCCAGCTGCTCCTAAACAGGAACAGACTCGCCAATGCCAAAACGACTCATCTCGCGGATCATTATTTTCTTGCATTGGCCTAAGGCTCTGGACCGGCAAACGAAGTAAAAAACGGAGCAGGCTGGATGTCGGCAACACAATCGATCTCTAAATCTGAGATGCTGCCATCACTAATAAATTGAGCAGCGATTTTGGGGATGCAGCCCACGCCCAAATTGCCATGCCCAAACTGCGGCACAATAAGGTGCAGATGATTGGGCAAAGCAGCCGCAACAGCCTCAGCATAACTGGGTGGTGTGACGGGGTCCGCTGCGCCAGAAAGCAGCAAGGTGGGAATGTCGGTCATGAAAGGTTTATGCAGGTCGTCGGCAACGGCCGTTTCGGGCCACGCCGCGCAAATCTCCACAAAATCGGCTGCACGCAAACCGAAATCAGTCTCGGCTTGTATCGCTTTGGCAGCTTCCATATCAATAAAGGGTGCATCTTCTGCACAGGTTACCGTGTAAAGCAGCCCGATATTCACCCCGGCTGAATCACCTACCATAAAAGCCTGTGTAATCAAAGGACCAAAATCGCCACTCGTATGTGTTTCATGAACCAACAGCGGTAACAAGGATACCAAATCGGTGCTGTATAAAATGTTGAAGATGTAATTGCCGAATAAATCCTGGGTCAAGGTCAAGGCTTCCTCTTCACCGCTCAATGGATGTGTGAAACCGATCTCCTGCGGTGTCGCTAATTGGTCTAACAAATCAGTAAACTCTTGCTCAAACATAGGAAATTGGGTCTGGCAAGCCACATCATCAGCGCAACGCGCAAACAACATTTCTAAGGCACGTTGACCATCACGCGGCATTTGTTGAAAGAGAATCAAATCTGGGCCAACCACCGCATCCAAAATCAAGGTACGTACATGCTCAGGGTAACGGCGGGCATACGTCATAGCTGCTCGTGTACCATATGACGCGCCATACACATTAATTTGTTCGTATCCCAATGCCTCACGCACAGCTTCGAGATCAGCGATATGATCGTCAGTCGTATAGCGGGTGAGGTCGGCATTTTCAGCCAACTGGCCCGCACAGGTCTGCATTAAGGACACAAACTCCGCAGGGTCCACTTCTGTTTCGAGGTTTTCATCTTCGAGGGCAGCACAACTAAACCCAGCCGATGCCCCTGTGCCGCGCTGATCAAATAACACAATATCACGAGTTGAATTGATATCTTCGAATCCCGACAAAGCCAGCGGATAAGCCTCAGTAGCCGCTTGCCCAGGACCGCCAGCCAGCAAAAATAACGGATCATCTTCTGTGATGCTGTTGGTCGCAGGCAGTACAGCAATGTTTAGATCAATCGTTCGCGAATCTGCTGCCTCACGGTTTTCTGGCACGCTCAATCTGCCACAAAGCGCAGTCACATCACCATTTAGTTGGCACGCTTCCAGCGGCAAATTGGTTGATTCTGATTGTGTGCTTTGACATGCTGTGATGGATAGTAACAAGAGCAACCATACCACAAACATTGTTCCTTTATGAAACATCAAAGTGTCCTTAATGATTGAAATTAAACTTTCAAGTTGTCAGCTAAGTACTCCTTGATACTTTAGCGATATTTGCTCAAATTGCCAGTAAACCGGGTCACAAATCAGCATTAGCATTTACCGTGAAGACGGCCGTTTCGCGTTGACGAACAGTTAGCGGGCGATTAGGATGCATAATCTGGCTGCCTAATTTTGACAGCCTAAGAGGTATCTATGCGAAGCAAACTGCATCGTTTTTTCCCCAAATGGGGGTCATTTCTATTGTTGATCGGGTTGCTGATTTCTGCCTGTAATTCAGACCAACCTATTGCTCCTGATACATCAATTACACCTGTTGAAGCAGGCGATTTTGTCGAAACGGCCGTTTCGACAACTGGAGTATTTACAGACACACCCGACCCCAATTTACCCCCCGTCCCAACCCTGGCCTTACCTGGCACAGAATCTCAATCAGTTGATTCAGCTTATCCCGGTCCCGAAACTTTCACTGCCACATCCTTACCTGAAAATTATCCGGGCAGCACCACTGCTACACCATCATCTAATCCAAATCCGCAAACACCTCCTGTTCACTCTAACAGCGGTGATAACACCATTTATATGCCGATTAGCTCAAGCCAGGAAGCTCCAGCGATGCCACTTGTACCCACAGCTACTCCTGTGCCCGCATTAGATTTCGCGGCGATCCGAAAAGATCTGCAAGCAAAAGGCCAAGATTTAGGTTTCGTCAAAATGGGTTTCCATGTCACTTTACATGAAGATCGTGATATTTTAGATGAATGGATGCAAAATCTCGACGCGGCTGGTGTGCCGCTGTTTATCAAAACAGTCGATAATGCCGAACCGCTTTACCGCGCCCAGGAACTCATGAAAATCAGCGGTGTGCCACATACATTGGTCTACCGCTCGACTGGTGGCGTGCCTTTTTACGAATTACCGCCGCAGCAAGCCGCCCAACTCCATTGGGAAGAACATCGCGACAAATTCCCGCCAGAACTTGATCCTGGCCTGGTGTGGATTGAAACGCTCAACGAAGTAGACCGCACACGTGCCGAATGGTTTGGGCAATTTGCACTCGAAACCGCACGCTTAGCGATGGCAGATGGCTTTCGCTGGGCTGCCTTTGGCTGGGCATCTGGCGAACCAGAACCTGAACAATGGCAAGAACCATCCATGTTAGCTTTTTTACAACTTGCAGGTGAAAATCCAGACAGACTTGCCATCGCTCTGCATGAATACAGCTATATCAAGAGTGATATTGCACATGAATATCCATACAAAGTCGGCCGTTTCCAAGAGCTGCTGCGGATTGCCGATGCCAATGGTATCCCGCGCCCCACAATACTGATCACCGAATGGGGCTGGGAATATGCCGACAGTCCTTCAAAAAATGATGCCATGCGCGACATTGCCTGGGCCTCAGAATTAATGGCGGCGTATCCACAAGTGAAAGGAGCCGCGATCTGGAATCTGGGTGAGGGCTGCTGCTACGAAAATATATCAGATCAGGTCGGGGAATTGATCACGCCATTGATGTTATATGCACTCAACACTTATTTTCCGATCTCGCAGGAAAAAACCGTTGTTGATCCAGAGCGATTTAGGCCATAGAACTCAAACTATTTGAAAAGCATTGGCTCGGGTTGGCAAATAGTCTGGCGCTAGATACAATAACGTCTAGACTATGAAATAAAGGTTTTATTAAAAGATGCCAATTTATACATACAAATGCAATAATTGCGATCACGAATTTGATACACGTCAGCGCTTTGCCGATAAACCCTTAAGCATATGCCCAAATTGTGGCGGGTCATTACGGCGTGTGGTCGGCAATGTGGGCGTGGTTTTTAAGGGCAGTGGTTTTTATGTAACTGACAATCGTGGTTCAAAAAGTAAAACAAAAAGCACATATAGCAGCGATAAAACATCTAGTTCTAATGATTCAAGCTCGTCCGAAAGCAAAACCACGGAAAAGAAAGAATCACCCAAGAAAGAATCACCAGCCGCAAAAGAGAAATCAAAATAATTTCATTTGGTAAATCGCGTTGTGGAGAAGCTTGCATAGACCCATGCAAGCTTTTTTTATTGGTAGAATCGTATCTTCATTCTAGGAAATGAAATGCCGCCCGGAGCCGTTAAATTTGGAATCCTTTTGTAGCCGCAATCATCTTGAAATCAAAATCAATCACAAAATTTTGGAGTTTATCCAGCAATATTTGCCAACCATCGCTGTTTAGAATCGCTTGCATTTTTTCAGGCGTGTTCGTAATCCCCTCAGCCAATTTTTGTTCACAATCACCGTAGGCAGTGTACCAGACTTGAATCTCTGCGATCCCGAGTTTGTTCAAGCCAGGAATGAACTCATGCACAAGGTATTCAAAATATTCGGATTCTTTTTCTGGGCGTACATCCCAGCGCATTAAAAGTTTAGTTGGCATTCGATTTCCCATTAAAAACTTGCTACGTAGGTATGGACAACATTCCCCCCAGAGCTTTTCATCTTATCAAATTTTGGGAAGCAATAAGACCGTCTCGGTTCCCTCAGCAAATGTACTACTAGTAATCTTCAGGCTTGCTGTTTCTGTTACCTCGGTGACGCCCATCTCTTTCAAAAATCTATCTACTTCGTCGAGTTTCACCTTCAATCCAGGCAACCCATAATGCATAGGAACAACGATGTCTGGCTCTAACATAGAGACCAATTCGGAGGCTTGAGAGGCGTTCAGACTGTTTCCGCCGCCAACCGGCACCAATAATACATTGACCTGTTCTAAAGCTTCGATCTGTTTCTGTGTGGGCACTTCTTGCATATCGCCAAGATGGGCAACCGTCAATCCATCAAAATCAAAAACAAAAACGACATTCCGTTCGCCAGTTTGTTTGTGAAAAGTGGCGATGCCAGTCACAAAAACGCCGCCGATTTCATATTCACCAGGGCCATCAAGTACATGCTCGCGTCCAGACACGGCGCTGAGATAGTTATGGCCGCGTGCGGCATGGCTGACTGTGACGACTTCTGCTTTGAGCTTTAATTCTGCCAAGCCATATTTTGTTGAATAAGGATCAGTCACAACAGTTGAATGTTTACGTTCGGTTATACGAAAGCAGCTTAATCCGTACCAGGTTATTTCCATCTAGTTTTCCTAAAATACAATTTTTTATTGTTTAGCAACATGCCAAACACGGAGTGTAATTATACCCGATTCAGTGGATAATTGTAGTATGGAGAAACGAAAGGTGGAACTAAATGGGGGTTTGGTCAAATCGCACGCAGATGAGCATGCTTTTTTGAAGCTACCACCGACTGCTACTGGCTATGCAAATGCGCAAATTGATGATTATGGCTTCATTCAAAACGGCCGTTTCTCCTCACGTAAAAATTATCCCTGGCAGCAAGGGACACGCATGCGTTTGCGAGCATGTTTTTCGCACCCGGCAGATGAACTCAAAGGCACTGCCGGTTTTGGTTTTTGGAATGCTCCATGGGGTGACCCGACCATTCGAGGGTTTGCTCTGCCGCAAGCTGCCTGGTTTTTCTGCGCTTCACCTCCTAATCATTTACCTTTTGCACCAGCAGAACCGGGGCACGGTTGGTTTGCAGCTACCATGGATGCAGCTACAAGTCACGCATTACTTTTGCTGCCAATCGCGCCGCTGCTGTTGTTGCTAAACCAACCTTCAAATTGGCGCCGGCGTTTGTGGCCGAAAATGCAGCATCGTTTAGGCATCAGCCATGCCAACATTCAAGCACCTATGCAAACCTGGCACAACTATGAACTTGTTTGGCAGCGGGATAAGTGCATTTTCAAGATTGATGAGGAAGTGGTTTTGCAAACCAGGTATAGTCCAAAGGGCCCGTTAGGGTTTGTGTGTTGGATTGATAATCAATTTTTAGTGGCGACAGCAAACGGCCGTTTCCAATGGGGAACCCTCTCCACACAAAATACCCAATGGCTGGAGATCACAGATTTACAAATCCAACACCTGACGCAAAAATAGTCGAGTCGCGTTAACAGCCAGTTATTCGCCAGGTGCAGCCACTGGTTCAGGTTCAGGGTCAGGTTCTAAAGGCAAAAAGTCTATTTCCAACATACCATCACGCAAAGTTCCGCCTGAGGCTCGTCTTTTGGCTAAAACGGTGGGCAAAATCATCTCACGCTTAAAATTCCCAATCGTGATAAACATCTCATCGCCCCGCTTGCGCAAGCGCACATCACTGCTGGCCACAAATGGGACAGGCAAACGTAAACGATAACCGCCATCTTCCAGTTCAATGACTTCTTGCAATATGCCATGATAAAAAATATTACAGGGATCTTCATTGCCAAAACAATCAAAAGCCAGGCGGCTTAAGGCATCTACGCCAACAACCTCTTCCGCATAATAGGGAGCACGCCAAATAGGTAACGGCCGAAAATTATCTTCGATCATATGCATATATTTGGCCTGGATTTCACGCCGTTTGCGATAAAATTCTCCTTCGTCGGCGGCATTGGGCAAGATGCGGTTGACAATCACACTGTCAACCGGATAGTTAAACAAGCCCAGGTAACTGATAGCACGTTCAGCTTCACGCATGACCATTTTTTCTGGTTGTAAAACCACGCGGTAACTGCTAATTTCAGGATCGGAAAGGGTTGCACGTAATTCGCCCGTGGCTGCATCTAGATTATCGAGCGCGTTTATAATTTCCAGCGGTCCTTTTAACATCCGTCCGGCAAAAGGCTTGAGCATTTTCATCATAGATGTTTCTGAGCGTGTCAGATGGCCAGCATACCAGCGGAAAGTATCGGGCATAGTTAACAATCGAATCGTTTCACCTGTCGGTGCTGCATCGATAATGACCCGGTCAAAATTTTCTTCTTTGGCCTGTTTATTGATATGTAACAAACTTACAATCTCGTCCATGCCAGGAAAAGCGGAGAGTTCATCTGCAACCACATTGCTAACACCAGGACCACTAATCATTCCAGACATGAAGGTTTGTAAAGTGCCCCAGTAGTTGTGGATGTCGGCAACGACGCTGATTTCCTGTGCCCATAAATTGGGGGCGATTTCTTTGGGCACGGCCGTTAACGGAATATCAAAAGAATCGGCCAAACTATGGGCAATATCTGTACTGGCAACCAGTGTTTTATAACCTAACTGTGCACTGCGCAGCGCTGTGGCAGCCGCCACAGTCGTTTTGCCCACCCCACCTTTTCCTAAATACAAAATAATTCGCATCAATTTCTCCGAAACAAATATACATTATGTCAAATTTATGTCTAGATCAGCTACCTGTGTTCAGTAACACTCCCTTTACGCTAAAGTTGTCTTCAAGTTGCCATTCCTCATACAGAATGAAAGCTCTAGCAAGGGCAAGCAGAAATGTTGAGGACAAACAAAAGAGCCTGCATACCATAGTTGTCATACTGAGCGGTGCAGACATCTGGTCAATTTTTATGTCTGCCAGGGTTCAAAATCTTCCAAAACTGAGCCGCCGATAAATTCACGCAAGATGGAATCACCAGCAATACATTCGATATCCTCAACCGGTAAAGAGTCAAACCATTGCAAAAAGGCCAGTAAACGGTTGGCTTCTATGCGTTCGGGCGTGCCCGGCTCAACTTGCAAGAGCAACGGCCGTGCCAACGCTTTAAGCACCGATAATTCATAAACCAACGCTGAGTTAAAGAAAATATCGGCGTTGTTTTGATAAGGGAAGATGTAGTTTTTCTCGCCGTTACGTACACTATTCCAACGTGCAATGGTATCTGCGGCTGTATATCCACGATGCGCGGCATCACGCACGATACGGCGCAGCATGCGTGTGTCGGTTGTGGGCACACGATTGTGGCGATCCAAGTTAAGCTGCGTAAAAGCAGAAACAAAAATGCGGAACAATGCTTTTTCAGGCAATTTTTCTACAAGACGTGGATTAAGGCCGTGGATACCTTCAATCAAAACAATTTGTTCGCGGCCAATCTTAAGTTCTCTACCCCATCTGCGCTTACCGGTATGAAAATCAAATTCGGGTTGGATGATTGTTTCGCCATTTAACAAGGCGACCAAATGTGCTTGAAAGAGCTCGATATCTAACGCTTCGAGGGCTTCAAAGTTATAGTTACCTTCAGCGTCCAGCGGGGTAAGTTCGCGATTGACAAAATAATTATCCATGGCTATGGTGACAGGAAACAACCCATTAGCCATTAATTGTATCGCAAGTCGCTTACTGAAAGTTGTTTTGCCCGCTGAAGAAGGGCCGGAAATGAGCACCAACTTAACATCGGGCTGCAAAGCAGCAATATCTGAACCGATCTGACTCAATTGACGTTGATGTAACGCTTCGGCGACAAGAATGATTTCGCGCGAACGGCCGCTGCGGATGGCATCATTTAAGGCTGTCACGCTGGGCATGCCCATAATATCGAGCCAATCTTGATACTCTTGAAAAACCCGCGCCAAACGCGGTTCATCTTCAAACGGTTGTAATACGTTCGGTGCCTGGCGGCGTGGAAACTGTACAATAAAACCATTGGCATATGGGCGCAGATCAAAAAGGGCAAGATAACGAGTACGCGGCACCATAAAGCCATGAAAATAATCACGCACGCCATTTAATTCATACAACGTGAGGTAATCCTTACGACGTTTGGCAAATAGTTCTGCTTTTTCAAAATCGCCTTGCTGCCGGAAAAGTTGCAGCGCTTCATCCAGAGGAACGCGCACTTGGTAGATCGGCAAATCTTGGGCAACCAATTCGCGCATACGTTGTTTGAGACTTTCCAATTCCTCGGCTGTAAGCTGACTTTTATTGGGGCGTTCACAATAATAGCCACCAAAAGGCATTGAATGATGTACACTAAGCGTTTGACCCGGCAGTTGTTCAGCAGCAGCGGCAATTAATAAGAAGGTTAATGAGCGCCGATAAATACGCGCACCATCTGAATCGGCTGTTGTCACCGGTTTAATATCGGCATCTGCCAGCAAGGGTTCAGCCAGTTCACGTAAACGGCCGTTTTCTAATACAGCGGTGATGCTGCCAATTACCTTTAGTTTGGCAGCATTCACGAAAGTCTCAATTGTGGTCCCAATCGGACCTTCAAATGTTTGTCCATCAGGAAAACGTGCCTGGACAGTTTTACGGGTTGTTGTGGGAATTACAGGGTTCATAGTTTGGTTTGTTTATGTGGGATTCAGGTAGTTTTGAATGATGGTCACGCTTTCAGAAACGGCCGTATCTAAACGCGCCTGAATGCTATCAATCGGGATTTTTTTTAATAAATGAGTTTGCAGCCAATTTTCATCAGCTAATAATGCGCCAAATGCCTCAGTTGTTAAGCCTAAACGTTCAGCAAAAATCGCCTCCGTTTCCCGCTGGCCGCCGGGCAGCAATTGCCTTGTAAGCAGCGTTTGCCAGCGGATTAAGTCAGCGTCCAGAGCAAAAGGCAGCCAATGATCCGGCACTGCCGCCGCCAAAGTCGTGCCAGCAGTTGCCGATAAGGTGTTATACGCCAAACCGTCCAAATATGTCAACAAGATTAGATGGGTCAAATGGCGTTCATGACGGTCTTCGAAATGTGACGAATTTAGAAATATTGGATATAAGATTTCGCGCAGCCAAATCATATCCAACAGCAAATGGGCAGCATAAGCCGCAATGAAAACGGCATGTGGTGAGGTAAGTACCCTTGCATCTGCAAGTTGTGGATAAGTTTTTAACATGCGATTGTAGCCCATATTACCTTGCTCTGGCGGCATATGATAAAAATGGGTGTCTTCACGCGGGACGTCACAAATTGTTTGATAATCGGGGGCAACACTACCAAAGTAAAAGGCTGGCCAAGCTGCTCTAATTTGCCCTAAAACCCTATTATCTGAGTGCTCAATCGCAAAGGCGTTCACTGTTTTTTCGGCAATATGAAGATGCATAAATGGTGTCGGCATAGGTTAAATTATATAGAGATTTGTCAACTTTTGTAGTAACAAAAGTAAACAAAGCCTCTGGTAATAGACAAATTCCTACAACTCTTTAATATCCAGGATTGGGTGGTTCAACCAACAACGAGAAATCAAAATTGTGTGTCTTTGCAGGGATTTGCCACCAACTAACGCGTGCAGTACGCAACGGCCGTTTTAGCTCAGACGGCCGTTTAATCCGCACAGCAGCATCAACAGCCATAGCGGGCAGCAAAATCGCATCCAACAGGCTGCCAGTTTCAACTGCGGAATCAGCAGAAGGATAAGCATAACATGGTAAACGTGCATAAAGCTCAAGCTCTCGTAAAAAGCATTGTGTCTCACGCCCATCTTGCTCAAAGCCAAAGATTTCACCCCGTGGAAACCGTGCCCCATTTTCACTTACCCAAGCATACAGCTTTAGCCCATGCACTTCATGTCCCCAATCATCCATTAAAAACGCTGGAAAAATATGTTCCTCAGACCCCTTGGTCACCAATGCATAACGTAAAAACACAACATTGTGGGTGTCTTTATCCACTCGCAAATTTTCCAAAATCAACGCTGTCTGCCCATCACTTGTTAATAATTTGCCACCTATTCTTTGCCGGATCGCGTTTACTTTTGTCATCAATTAATTATTTTACCTTGGAACTTGCTCGAAGTTAATAATATGCAGAATTAAGTGAATGAAACAGATTCCGCAAAAATAGCAAAAACATAAATTCATTGCTTCCTTAATTTGTTGGTGTCATCACACAGCAAATCCGCCCGAGGATAACACCAACAATCACAATCAGCACAATCTCAAACAAATTAAGGGCTGGAATCTGGCGAATTCTAGACTTGTCAGGTTTCTACCACGAGTGGACTGTGAGCAAATTGATCATAAAGCCTGACAAATCTCCTCTGGTAAAATAAAAAACGCCGGAATCCTGTAACAAATTCTTCGCCATTGATCTTTTTGGCAAATGTGGGTAAAGTGTCTTTTATCGTTTTAGCGAACTGCGTAACATAAAAATAAACACAAAACCGGAATAATTTCATGATAGAGACGCAACTGGCACAAACTAAAGGTAGTTGGCGTGAAAAGATCGAAAAACTACAAATACTTTTAGCAGATTTGAAACCCATGTTGATTGCCGCCGAAGCAGACCTGGCAGAGCGTTTGGCGGCGATTAGTGCATTTGAGTTCCAGGTGCGTGTCCTTTTAGAACCGCTCACACGCCGTTTAGAAAGCATTGAAGCAGAAATTCGTGACTATCGCGGGCAGCTGCGCCAATTGCAAGAAGATTGGCTTTTTTTGTCCGAAGCTTCCGAAGAAGCACGTTGGGCATGGCAAGATGGTTTAAATTTTTCTGCAGGTACCGGTGCCGCCGAATCTGGTGACTTTCGTTATCGTGAAGCACCCACAACACCACAAGCGCCCAAAGCGTTGTCGGAAGATGAACTGGCTGATTTAAAACAACTTTATCGCCGTTTAGCACGCCGGTTCCACCCCGATTTCGCCTTAGACGCAGCCGATCGAGCGTATCGCACGCAAATAATGATGGCGATTAATGCCGCTTATGCACTGGGAGACTTGACACGTTTAGAAGAGATCGAGCAAGAGCCAGATCACAATGCACATTTAACATACAGTGACCAGGAAATGGCTGAAGCTTTATGGCGTGAAGTTGCCCACTGTCAACGTCGCTTAAAAGAGATTGAACGCGAATTCAAGCGTTTAGACAAACATGAAAGCACCCAATTGATGCAGCGCACAGCAACGGCCGCTGCAAAAGGAAAAGATTTATTAGAAGAGTTAGCTGTCAATCTGCGCGAAAAAATATCCCACAAAATGATCCAGCGCGATATTCTTATGGCAGAAATAGAAGCATTTTTGCAAGGCGAGCCTGATTTAACCAGTGATGAATTTGCCCAAACCATTTATGACCTGGGTCTGGAACAGGTATTTGTCGAAAATCCTGACTCTGTTTTTTCCGAATGGAGTAATAAACACCGGGGTGAATTTGATCTGGATGATGAACCACAAGATGATAGCTGGCTAGATCGGTTACGCGAACAAAGGAAGGATCAAGAGCGCGGTAAAAGGAAAAGCCGACGTGCATTTTAGAAACAAGGTTGAAAAGCATGAAAACAATTGGCCTAATTGGCGGCATGAGTTGGGAGTCATCCATTGAATATTATCGCATCATTAATGAGACCGTGCGTGAGCGTCTGGGCGGTTTACATTCAGCAAAGAGCGTGATGTATTCGGTTGATTTTTCCGAAATTGAAGCGCTGCAACATGCAGGTGAATGGGATGCAGCTACGGGTTTGATGGTAGATGCAGCGCTGCACGTTCAAAATGGAGGTGCTGATTTTGTCCTGATTTGTACGAATACGATGCATAAAATGGCACCAGCAGTAGAAGCGGCTTTGGCTATTCCTTTGCTGCATATTGCCGACGCAACGGCCGTAACCATCAAATCCCAAAATCTACACAAAATCGGTTTGCTCGGCACTAAATTCACCATGGAAGAAGCGTTCTACAAAGGCCGTCTCGAAGACACGCATGGGCTGGATGTATTAATTCCCACCAGGCAAGATCGTGACCTGGTGCATGCCATTATTTATCATGAACTTTGCCTGGGACAAATCATACCAGCTTCTAAACAAGCTTATGTGCGCATCATGCAAGATTTGGTCGCACGCGGAGCCGAAGGCATCATTCTAGGCTGTACGGAAATTTCATTATTGGTCGGGCAAGCTGACAGCACGGTGCCTGTGTTTGATACCACGCGCATTCACGCAGAAACGGCCGTTGATTTGGCTCTTGCCTAGTGGGTTACAGCACCAACAAATACTTCGGTTTGCTCAGCACAGGTTGGGGAAGGATCGAATTTTCTGAACAGTCCCCTTCCCCGTCCATGCGTTCTTTTCAATATCCATTGTAGTTAAATTGAACCATTGGCAAGTAGCTCATTGCAGGCAGAATGGTATGAATATCGCTGTATACGGCCGTTCCGCCCCATACATCAGTAACTGCCAAGCTAACCGTGTATGTTCCCACCGCAGCATAAGTATGTTGTGGATTTGTTGCGTTGCTCAACGGCGTGCCATCGCCAAAATCCCATGTATAGGTCAATGGATCAGTTCCGCCGCTTTCATTGCTGAAAATTGAGGTGCCGCCAATTGTCACAGGACTGTTACTGCTGAATTCGGCCGTTATTGAGGTCAAATCCAAGCCGATAAGAACCGGATCATGATCGGAAGACCGGTATTGATCCGGTTGATACAAACCAGTTTGATTGCTCATGCGATAATCGAGCGCCTGCGGTTCATCGGCGTTAATATGCCAAATTCCCACACCACTGATCTGTTCCGCCAAATGGCTTTTTGACAAAACATAATCGGTGTAACCAGTCTCACCCTGTACCACAAGCGTGTAGGCATCTTCTGGTTCAAGAAACGCTCCAATCATATTGACATAACCATTTTCTATAAACG
>JAGRDI010000015.1:0-9383 GCA_020432765.1 Anaerolineales bacterium
CAATCACTACCTGACCCGAATTGCGGGCGGCTTGCAATTCCATGCCTGTACTCACAATCGGTACATCTGGTTGCAATAACGGCACTGCCTGGCGCTGCATATTTGAACCCATGAGCGCACGGTTCGCATCATCATGCTCCAGGAATGGAATTAAAGCAGCAGAAACACCGACAATTTGGCGTGGCGCCACGTCCATGTAATCAATGCGTTGGATAGAGGCAAAACGGAATTGTTGATTACGACGCGAAGAGACACGTGCATCTACAAATTGGTCCAGATCATCCAACTGTGCATTCGCCTGAGCGATTGTATAATGATCTTCTTCGTCAGCAGACATATAAGAGATTTCGCTGGTCACATAAGGTGTCACTTCAACATCCTCGATGCCAGCCGCTTTCATGTTGGTAATATGATCTGCTGTGATCGCCTCACCTTTTGCAGCGATGATTTCGCCAGTATCAGGGTCAACAATATTCTTAAAGATTGTACGGCCGTTTAGCTTCTCATCATCGATTGCCATTGTACTGCGCACACGGCGGTACGGTGTTTCAATAAATCCATAGCGGTTAACACGGCCGTATGTCGCTAAACGGCCAATCAGACCGATATTCGGGCCTTCCGGCGTTTCAATGGGACAAATACGGCCGTAATGACTATGGTGCACATCACGCACCTCAAATCCAGCCCGTTCACGCCGTAAACCACCAGGTCCTAACGCCGAGAGTGTCCGTTTATGCGTCAGTTCTGCCAGTGGATTAGCCTGTTCCATAAATTGGCTCAACTGTGAGCTGCCAAAGAACTCACGAATCGAAGCGACCACTGGACGAATATTAATTAAGCCTACGGGGGTCAATTTATCGCTTTCGCGAATCGACATACGTTCACGCACAACCCGTTCCATGCGGCGCAGACCAACACGCAATTTTGCTTGCAACAGTTCACCAACAGTCTTAATGCGACGATTTCCAAGATGATCAATATCGTCTGCACCAGCCTGTCCATTATTAATCTCAATCATACGACGGATTAGTCGTACAATATCTTGCTGTGTCATCGTACGATGAGACAATGGGACAATGCCATCAAGATTCAAACGCTTGTTTAATTTGTAACGGCCGACTTTTGCTAAATCATAACGCCGTGGATCAAACAACTGCTCTTCTAAATATTGGCGGGCATTATCTAAAGTTGGTGGATCACCCGGACGCATACGTTTATAGAACTCGATCAACGCTTGTTCCGGCAATGATTTATCAGGATCCCAGGGTGGCTCTTGTTCGATACTGCCTTGAATATAGAGGTGCTCACCATTTGTGTCGACATCCTCAAACAAGGCCAGGATTTCCTCATCACTGCCGTCATGCAGCAGGGGGTTACCTAATCGATCATCAATAGCAGTTAAGGCCCGCAAAAACATTGTGATCGGCACAGTCCGCTTCCGATTAAACTTGATCGTTAGATAATCGGTTTTACGGGTTTCAAATTCCATCCAAGCGCCGCGGTCAGGAATCAGCTTGCCCATCGCCAACGGACGACCGGTTGTGCGTTCTTCCTCGATTTCAAAGTATGCGCCAGGAGAACGAATCAACTGAGAAACGACAACACGTTCAGTACCATTAATAATGAAAGTGCCCGCCGGTGTCATCAAGGGGAAATCCCCCATAAAAATATCTTGAACAATGGGTTGATCTTGATCTTCACTGTAAAGCAGCACGCGTACATTCATGGGCGCTGCAAAACTCATATCACGTTCAACACATTCATCAACGCTATATTTAGGTTCGCCAAACCAATACTTTAAGTCAAATCCTTCAACCTCTGGCAAATCACACGGGAAAAATAGTTTGAGATCGCCATTAAAGCTTTCAATGGGTGAAATTTCTTGAAACAATTCAGAGAGGCTTTCATCAATAAAGTTATCAAAAGAATCTAACTGAATATCAATCAAGGAAGGTAATTCCAAAGGATTAATTGTACGGGCATAAGATTTGACTGGTCTTTTCTTGGGCATATATTTCTCACCTATATATGAAAAATGACCACAAAGACATCAGCTGCCAAAGTCTTTGGGGTCTGGGCGGTTAATAACCTATGGGCATGCAGTAATGGAATTGCTCCCTTAATATAAACTGCTAAGAAACCCGAAATTAGAAATATCCACAGATAAGGGCAAAATCAGCATGTTTCACCCTTAGATTCTACCTTAACTTAACCTGTCACAATGCATGCAAACAGGACGCGCATTATGAATGCGCGAACCTGCATTATATGCCTTGCTAAACTGCTTGTCAAATTAGATTTTCATAAACATTTACAATTTGTTCGCCAGCAACTTGCCAACTATATCGGGTTTGAGCGCGTTGGCGCAATTTGCTGCCCAAACAATCCCACTCTGATGGATTGGCCAATAAATCAGCAAGACGGTGTGTGAATGCAGCCACATCACCCGGCGGTGCATATATACCTGAATCAGAAAGGTATTCGCGGTGCACGGCCGTATCATAGGCAACAATCGGCTGAGCCATAGCCATATAATTCAGCAGCTTGCCGCTGCCTTCAGTCGATGATATTTTGGGCGCAACTGCAATGTCCCCTAAGGATAGATATAGAGGAGCATCACGATATTCAATCTTGCCCGTAAACGTTACTCTATCGGCAACAGCGTTTTCCTGTGCCATCTTGCGGTAAAAATCAACATTGGGATACCCCATAATAAGGAAATGGGCATCAACCCCCAACGCCTTGAGCCCAACGGCGGCTTCGATTAAGTGAGGAACCCCTTGATAATTGGTGAGCAAACCTAAATAAGCAATGATTGGTCGCCCTAGCGGTATTTTTAGCTGTCGACGTAATTGATCTTTTTGAACGGCCGTTAACAAATCTGGGTGAAACCGATCGACATCAGCACAATCAGGTAAAGGGAAGATCATACCAGGATCAACATTAAATTCTGTTTCCAATAATTGCCTGGCCTGTAGGGAGCTGGTCAGAACTGCAGATGGCAGTTTAGCACTAATAAATTTTTCTAAGCGCAAAATTAAGGCATGTATACGGCCGTTTGGGTCCAGAAATTTGTGATCAACCATCTCGGCAGTGAGACTGCCTTGAAAATCAAACACCATGGGTATCCGCAGCATGCGTGCCAATAAGCCGCCGATAAGAGCGCCTTCATGCATATGACCGTGAATGATGTCCGGCCTTTTATGCAATCCCACCCGTAAAGCCAATACAGCCAGGTAGACATCAAAAGCTAACTTATGGCGCGATGATCCGACCTCATAGTCAGTATGCCAGGGCAGAGGTGCGGTGCGACAAATATCAAGGCCGGGCATGTCACTGCCTTTATAGTAGGTGGCGATGGTAACCCTGTGACCCATTGCTTCTAATGTTCGTGTCTCTTCAAGTATGCGAATATGGCCACCATAATCACTAAAGAAGGATGTCGGCGCGATCATTAAGATACGTAACGGCCGTTTTGGCCGTGACCGATGTTGGGTAGAGGCGGGTGTTTGTTGAGACATAAAATTTTGCCGCGAATTTGATTACGCGCTAACTCGTAGAATCTATACAACCGCAGCAAACCGTAGAATTGCTGAAACTAACCCTTTTTATTTATACGCTGTTGTAGAAAACCACCCAGCATGCGCTCACCTAAGCCAAAGCCGCCGATTGGTTCCTGTTTGCCTTCAATCCAATCATTTTCCTTACGATCATGCAGCCACTGCTCACGATCGTTTTGCATACTCTCCAACAAGGCAGCTAAAGATTCCGTATCCGCAGCATAAATCCAACGCTGCAAACCTTTTAACTCATCCATGACCGCTGTAAGCCAACGCAGTGTAGCTAATTTATCGTTGAGTGCCAAAGCCGCCAGGTTAGAGACATCCTCTTCCAATGGCAGAGTGGTCATGGCAAACGAACGGTCGGCAAAACGCAGCATATCCCGCCAACCAGCAGATTTGTGCAAAGCACTGAACATTGCGGCTCCCATTAACCCCGGCAACGTTTCAACACCTTGAACCAAACTGTCGTATTCTATCGGATCTAAAAAGTAAGGTTGTGCTCCTAAAAGGCGGCCAAAATTAACGGCCGTTTCTACCGCTTTGGGATCGACATCGACAGAGGGTGTCACACAAAAGGCACTGTTCTTAAACAAATCACTGCTCACAAAATCACTCGTCTGCAAAAACTGATCGGCAGCAAAAATCGGTCGTGCACCAATGTAGTGGCCTTGCCACAAATATTTCTGCGCCCATTTTATGCCCGGGCCTTTAACTTTACTCAAATCAATCACCAATGTATGTTCTTGGATATCATCAGCAATGACCTGCAAAGTTGACTCAACTTGGGTAAAAGGCAGAGATAAAACGACAATATCACCCGCCGCCGCCGCACGAGGTAAATTGTTTTCAATTTTATCTGGCCCATCCTCCATTTGAGCGGCAAGCTTCACATGGTTTTGATTTTTATCATGGCCAACAATGTTAAAATCCATTGGCCCTTTCTTCAAAGCAGCCGCGATAGATAATCCAATCTGGTCAAGCCCAATGATAGTGATTGTACTTGTTTTCATGATTTCCTGTTCTCCTGTGATTAAACCGTAGAGAGCGTAGCAGGTAAATTGTCCAGCACTCCTTGATCCTTACCCCCTACTCTTTACTATCAATTCTGATTGTCAGCCCATTGCAATAAAATTAACAATTTATCCTCTTCATTAATAGGGCGCTGGGGTATTATATCCTGATGTCTACGAATCAGGTTAACGGTTCGTGTACTGCTGCCGGCGGCGGCCACCATTTCAGCACCCCACGCCGCATGTCGCGCTTTGACCACAAACGGCCGTTGCCAATTGTCCTCCTTACCCGCTCCCCAACGTGTTGCTTTTTGTGGAAAAAATTTCATGCCTATAACCGCAATGCTCCGCTCCCAAACAGATAAATGCACACGAGTTTTACCTATGTCATGCAACAGTGCCGCTTTCAACAAATCAATTTGTTTATGTTCAGATAACTGCAAAGTACGCAGCACACAATAAGCATGGCGTCTATCGCTATGCGAATAACAGTTGAATAATTCGACTTCTTGTGGATCTAGCAAACTCTCAATTTGATTTTGGGCTGCAGATGAAAGGGAGCCGGCCGTAATAGATTGAAAAAATTGTTTTGCGCGGTAAAGTATCCCCACAACAGTGTCCGCTTAAGTTACCAATAGTGACATAACCTGTGAAGCTGGCGCCATAACCAATGCCCCTAACACATCAATCCCCGCTCTGGGCAGAAAAAACAGCAGCGCAATCAATATAATGAAGCCATACCGCTCTAATAGTCGGAGTTGGTATGCCATTTCAGATGGGAGGATAGCGATTAATATTTTGTAACCATCTAGTGGCGGCACTGGAATCAAGTTAAAAAATGCTAGAATCAAATTTATCCAAATGAATTGTGTTAGTATAAAGGAGGGTGAAGGTACTGTACCTGTGGAAAAAAATTCGGGCGTAAGTAATCCCAATTGATAGGGAATTGCAGCCAAAAGTGCCATTATCAAGTTAGAAATAGGGCCTGCAGCAGCAACAATGGCCATACTGGTACGTGGGTTTCCACGCAAATTGTAGGGGTTAACCATGACCGGTTTAGCCCAACCAAAACCAGTTAAAATGAGCATGATTGAGCCCATGGGATCAAGGTGAACCAATGGATTGAGTGAAAATCGTCCCATATTGCGTGAAGTGGGATCACCCAGTCTATCTGCAACGACGGCGTGGGCAAGTTCGTGGATGGTGAAGGCTATTAAGAGCGTTACTACCCGGGCAATTAATGTTGCGGGATCTAAACCTAGCATATGTTTTTTCTTTATTATCTTCCTATTCTTGAACTACCTTTTGATAAGGTATACAACTTGAAAAGTATACAACTGCCCAAAATTAGGGGCGAATTTGCTCATGAAGGAAAAAACAGAAGACCATTGGGGTCAAGTAATAAAATCAGCTCAGCACCAACTGGCCAACGCTGTTTGTTAGCGAGTTCGAACATGAGGAGTTGTTCACGAACATTTAACCAGACTTGATAATATTTACCGCGAAAAGAAATGGCCGTAATCACCCCCATCAATTTATTATCATTTGGGCAATCATTAGATGCTTGTTGCAGCTTGACGGCATTTGGTTTAATCAACACTGTGCCAGTGATTCCAATTTCAAGATGACAGGATGAGCAATGCAGGCGGCCAATAGGCGTGTCTACAATCTGGGGTGTAATAACCGCAGCCGCAAGCAAATTACGAAATCCCAAAAAACGTGCCACAAATGGAGTGGACGGTTGGTTATAGATGATTTCAGGCGCAGCAAGTTGTTCAATTTGACCCGCATTCATCACCGCAATGCGATCCGCAATGGCGAAGGCTTCGGTTTGATCATGGGTCACATAAACGGCCGTTACCCCCACTTGTTTCAAAATAGCACGCAAATCCAGCATCAACCGTTCACGCAAGGCCCGATCCAGAGCACCCAAAGGTTCATCCAACATCAACAAACGGGGTCCCGGCGCTAAGGCGCGTGCCAAAGCAACACGCTGTTGTTCACCACCAGAGAGCTGTGCGATGTCACGCGCTTCATAACCGCGCAGCGCCACCAGTTCCAACATTTCTATCACACGCGCCGTGACAGAAGCTTTGTTATCGCCACGCATTTGCAAACCAAAGGCGACATTGGCAGCCACATTTTTATGCGGAAAAAGTGCGAAGTCTTGAAACATCATGCCAAAGTCTCGCTGGTGTGGCGGCACAGGTCTGATATCCTGACTGTCAAACCAAACTTCACCCGCATCTGGTATTTCCAGGCCGGCAATCATGCGCAGCAAAGTTGTTTTGCCACAGCCGGAAGGGCCAAGTAGGCAGACAATTTCACCCTCTGCGATAGAAAGCGAGACTTGCGAAACGGCCGTTTTGTCCGGTTCAAATGCTTTTGTTAAGCCCTTTATTTCCAATAATGTCATAAATGTTTCAGTCCACTTGAGGCTAGGCTATAGGGAACTAGGGAAAAAACGAATTTTTCCTAATTGGCCAATTCGGTGTTGTCATATTGAATAAACAATACAAATTTTACCCGAACCATTCATATTTGCCGCAACTGGTTAAAGCTTCAAACGTTTTTCTGACTTTATCCAACGCTTTTTCGTGTGAATTCGTTGTAATGGTTTGGCTAAATCAATAAACTGCAAAATAATAGGCGCTAAAATTTAACGATTGACGGAGATCACTACATGGAAATTGATGAACAAGCTCCCAAATTTAAGTCTGGCTTTGTTGCATTGGTTGGACGGCCGAATGTGGGCAAAAGCACCCTGATGAATGCCTTCATGCAACAAAAAATCGCGATTGTCACGCCACGACCACAAACTACACGCACCCGCCAGCTTGGCATCATTACCGAACCGCATTATCAAATGATCTTCATCGACACGCCTGGACTGATCAAAAATCCACGTCACAAGTTAGATACATTTATGGTAGAAACGGCCGTTGATGCTTTTAATGATGCGGATGTAATACTGTGGCTGGTCGACAGCACTTCACTGCCCGGCCTCGAAGATCAGGCCATCGCTGCTCAATTGAACGCACTCGGTAAAAACGCTAAAATCGTCTTAGGCATGAATAAACTCGATGCTGTCGAAGCCAAAAATGTACTGCCACATTCAGAAGCTTATCGCAATTTAGTGCCAAAAGCAGCCTGGCTTATGTTTTCTGCACAGACACAAGCCGGTATCGATGAACTGCTGGATATGTTAACAGCTGCATTACCTGAAGGTCCCCAATATTATCCCGAAGACCAAATTACGGATGTGTATTTGCGCGACATCGCCGCAGAATTGATCCGTGAACAAGTTATGCTGCAATTACGCGACGAGGTTCCATATGGCACGGCCGTACAAATCCTTGAATTCAAAGAACGGGACAATGGTACAACTTACATCAGTGCCAATATCATTGTCGAACGCGATTCCCATAAGCCCATCATCATTGGTACCAAAGGTTCCCAATTACGTCAAATCGGTGCCAAAGCACGTCAAGAAATCGAGCGTATGTTAGAAGGAAAGGTTTTTCTGGAATTATGGGTAAAGGTTGAAGAAAAATGGCGGCGTAACGAACGTGCTTTGCGGCGTTTTGGTTATAGTTCAGAATAGCTACAACTTTAACTTAATTCTAACGTAAACAAAGTAGCTTATTGTCTGTGTTTAACCACATTGAACACATTTTTATCCGTTTGTTGGGGAAGGCAGATGGTTGAGGATTAGGAGAATAAACATGTCAATAGATCAGCACAGTGAATCAGTCAGTCGTCGTCATTTTTTGCGAAATGTCACCATTACGGCCGTTGCTGCCACAGTCACAGGCGCTGGTGCAGCGGCGATATTAGGCAAAGATGACAAGGTCACCATTACCACATCCACCCCAACCCAAGTGAATCCCCTGCCCACGCTGCCACCACCCCCGGTCGTACAAAACGCCCAAACTGCCGCCGATCTTCATATGGCCGCACCGGATATGCTAGCGCAGTTAGCTGAATCACAAGCAGAAAACATGCGCTTGCAAGCGGCACTAGATGCCGCCCAACGCGAGCTTGAGGGCTTGAGAACGACCAGCAGCAATGATCAAACTGCGACCGAAGAGTTGAGATTACAACTTTCCCAGGCGGCGGAACAATTGGGCATAATGAGTGGCTTGGTGGCTTTGTATGAGCAATTGGACACAGTTGATGTTGGAGATGCGCTTCAGGACGGTTTAACGGCCGTTTCGAGTTCAATCGGTGATATGCTCAACCACACCCCCATGCTCAGTGAAAGTATCGCCATCGGCCAACAAGCGTTAGCGGAAGTGGAAAACCATATGCCTTTGTTAGAAAACGGCCGTATTTGGTTAGATGGCCAAATGGACAAAGTCGCCGGTTTCTATAGTTCAGTCGAATTTGTTTTGCAAAATGTGCTGGAGTCAGTCGGTTCCTTCTTGGACATGGTCGAAAATTGGTTTGCCGATATACGCAAATGGCTGCCATTTGGCATCAGTGAAAAAGCGGCTGAAGTTGTAGATTCACTTTCAACACTAGTCGCCGAAGTGCCGCATACAATCAACGGGCTGCAAACCAATGTCGCTCAACCATTAGATGTTTGGTTGACACGCGAAGCCGACAATTTGCCGCGCTTGCATCACACTTTAATTCAACCCATGCGTGACAATGTACTCACAAACGCCAATGAAGCCATTACCTATGCCCAACGTGTTCAAACGACCTATCAAGAACAAGTTGCCTTAGCTATGGAAACGGCCGTTGCCAACCGCAATGCGCTGCGTGCGCAAATAGACACCTATCGCCAACAGAATCAAGTGTAATT
>JAGRDI010000015.1:9429-10562 GCA_020432765.1 Anaerolineales bacterium
GAAGACATGTCAGGTTTTAGGATCAATTTGTTCACACGCTGCTCGTGGTAGAAATCTGACATGTCTAGAATTCGCCAGACTTCAGTTTTATAAAAAACAGTCACATCTAATAAATAGTCAATCAGTCCCATAAGATTGCTTGTGGGATGTTTTTTAACGCGTTCCCAGGACGGCCGTTCCCTATCTTAATCGCAAATACATACGGTGTGAACATTGATTTTTCACGCCTTAATATTTGTCGTTATGCGCTTAAAACCTTACAATGTTAACAATATATTAACATCAATTTATTGACGTGGTATTCATTAAGGATCATTAATAAGGAAGGGGCTAAATGTCAACACTAATTCGTTCCGTTCTCGATGACAAACTCGGTTTATTGAACAAAAAATTATTGCAATTAAGCAGCATGGTTGATACTGCTTTAGAGAACAGCATGACAGCTCTGTATGACCGTAACCCCGAATTGGCTACAGAGGTTATTTCTGGGGATCAGGTAATCAATGATGTTCGTTATGAAATTGAAGATGATGCTCTGAGTATTTTGGCTACCCAACAACCCATGGCAGGAGATTTGCGCAAAGTTGTTGCCGCTATTCATATTGCCGTAGAATTGGAACGCATAGGGGATCATGCTTCTGGGATTGCCTCCCTTGTTGCCCGTATGGCAGATGAAGAAGATATTGATTCATTACATAAGCTTCCCAAAATGGCCGCACGTGCGCGTCAAATGGTAAGTACGAGTGTCAAGGCATATGTCGAACATAACGAATCATTGGCCTATTCAATGATCGCTAAAGACGACAAAATTGATCGCCAATATCGTCAGCTCTTTCGTGAAACGCTGATTGAAATGCGCGACGATGATTATATACGGCGGGCAACCTACTTGCTTTGGGTCGGCCATGATTTGGAACGCATCGGTGACCGCGCCACCAATATTGCCGAACGTGTCATTTTTATGGTGTCAGGCAATCATATTGAAATAGCATCAGATATGGATTGATGATGTTGTTTAAGTGCTAAATAAACATTATCTTGGGAAACAACAAATCAAATTGAAGCAGTTTTTTGAAAACTTTCGACCAACTGCCTGGCAATAATTCAGAACAAGAGAAGAGGAATACAAAAAA
>JAGRDI010000470.1 GCA_020432765.1 Anaerolineales bacterium
AAAGCCGATGTTGTTCGGACCGCCAGTTGCTGCCTGATCATTAGCCTCCCAAGGTGGATTTAAGAGAAAACGGTTAATTGATTCACGTCCAGTATCACCCTCGACCCAAGTACGCAGCACTACATCATATGCCGGCAAACGCATAGTGAGTGTTTGGGTGTGGGTAATATTGTTAACGGTCTGCATGGTGGCCGTTGGGGACAAGCCTGCAAAACCAGGCAGTGACCAATAATGGGAGGGATAAAGCTGTATATTCAATGGCTTATTGTCTGAAATGCCTTGTGTAACAGTGATCTGCATGGTGCGGCTGGTTACAGGCTGTATTTGAATGGCTGGTTGCCATATAGGCAGACCATCTGTTATGGATTTTGTGATTGTCATGCGCATTGTATTGCTGGTAATTGGGCTAAACTGAATCCCAGCTTCTTGAATCTTGGCAACAGGTGCAACATGAATGGATACGTCAGCAGGTTGCAGCGATTCAACACAACCGGAATAACTTTGGGTTCCGCTGTGGTCAAACAAGCAGAGACGATCGCCAGGGAAAGCGCCACGGACTTTCAGGCGGTCGCCGCCGCCGGTTGGTGCGCCGAGTTTAATGACCATATCATCAGTCGGGTCTTGCGTGCCTTGGGTTTGAAATAGATAAACCTGTGCATTTGGCAGGCGTACGCGTTCGTTGTTGGCGTCACGTACATCAAAATTGCGAGTAGCAACGGCCGTACGTGTGTCTCCTGATCCAAATGAATATAAACCAGTTACATCTAAGGGCAAAATTCGCGGCCCTTCCATCGGGGAACTGGGTGCATTGAGCATCGGGTAAAAGGTTTGGATCGTTTCCCAATCAGTACGTCCGGTTGTGCGTTCAGCCAGACTGTCCAGACATTGCCCGCGCCATTCTGCCGCGGTTAAGAATTCGCTGTAATCTGGGTCATAGGTAGATGTCATAAAGCTGCCCTGGCAATTGATACGGCCGAAAGCGTCTTTGTCATCCCCCTTAAAACCCATGTAATTGTCGGGTAAAAACAATAGATAATGGGCAAGTTCATGGGCTAACGATTGCCACCAATCGGTGCCTAGATCCGTTGTGTTTTCCCCATACGGATCCCAGACCGTTCCCATCTTGATTTGACTGTTTGCATACGCATTGGGGATAATTTGAGTGCTAGAAACATCCTCATTTTGTACAAAAACCGTTTCTGAAATAGGCCGCTGTGTAAAGCCGCCAATGGCCGCAGAGGGGCGGATACTGTTGTTGGCTTCAATGACAATGTCAACAAGCGGCCAAAATTGTTTATTGTGGAAAAGGCGCACTGTGCCAATAGCGGCTTGTCCATTGGTTGTATCAAACAACAGCTCGGACGCTCTTCGTACGCTATCGTCTAAATCACGCATAAACGCTTCGTCGTTGGTTGAATCCCATTCAAGTGCAACATCCAAGTTAAATAGCAGAAGAGGATTATCGGCTGATACCTCTAATTGTTGAATACCACTGTCTGTGACTTCATGTCCACGCAACGTTTCTTCCGTGGCAGTGCCATTTGTATAGAAAAGCGAGACATTGTCTGTGAATGAGTAGGGCAATGTTGGTGTGACGGGGACCATAGCGAACAGAGTATCGCTGATAGCAACACTGCCACGACCGCGCAAGAAACCTCTGCTGTCGGGGTGGAAGGGTTCGCCGCGTGCATTACTTAACGGCCGTGCTCCCTCAATTTGGCCATTGGGTAAATGCATCACAATGGCTTGCTCAAGATTACCTTCGTCGCCGGATTGGAAGACTTGAATTTGGGTGCCGACCACACGGAAAGGAAAGGTGTCGGCTAATGCATACGGCCGTTGCTGCGAAACGGCCGTTGTGCCCGTATACGTGAATGTGCCTACCGGCGCCGCCGTTCTGGGTGTCGGATAAGCCAATAAAGACAAAACTACATTGTCCGACTGCCCAAACACCCCTGATTGACGGGTATCCCAAACAAATTCATAGGGTGCACCCCATGGTGTGGCTTCCAAATTGAGCGTATCGGTCACGTTAGCTGGAATAGCCGGCAGCCAAGACCCACCACCGTCGAGCGAAAAATAGCCTTCCACGCGGCCCACATGGTCGCCTTCATTGTCATAGAGTTTGTAGGGTACTGTGATGAAACGGTTGTTGAAAATT
Source organism: Anaerolineales bacterium (assembly GCA_020432765.1). Taxonomy (GTDB): domain Bacteria; phylum Chloroflexota; class Anaerolineae; order Promineifilales; family Promineifilaceae; genus JAACFF01. Next base: position 2,162 of record JAGRDI010000470.1, read on the forward strand.
TGGGGGATTGAGAACCCATGTGTTTGCAATTGGGGTGTAAGTGTCTCTGCCGCGCTGATTGTATCCGTTTGCCATGGGCGGTACGGTTTAATAAAGGGTGGGTTGTTGGGCAAACCACCGCTGCTGCTAAATGGTTGGTTGGTGAGGCGGGTTGTATTCCAATGGATACACCCATA
>JAGRDI010000471.1 GCA_020432765.1 Anaerolineales bacterium
GCCAGCCTGCGCAAAAGGCGGCGGCGATGACCTTCAATGTAATTTTGCTGCTGGCCGGTCTCCTGACCGTGCCAGTGGCGGCACGGTCAGGAGACCGGCCGCAAGCCAACAGATTATTACCGAAATAAAAAGTTAAAGTTCAAAAGCGGACTACTACAAACTCAAATTGTCTATTGGAGGCTTTCCTTCCGGTCAGGATATAACACACATACCCCGAACGGTTCAAGCTCGACACGGCCGTTTAACTGCTCTTGTGTCATTGCATCTGTGTAGACATCTGAATCTAACTCAATGATCTGTGAGCCGGAGTGAAAATTCATCAGGAAAAGCGTGGCTTGGTCACTATGCCGGCGGCGTTGGGCGGTGACGCCCAGCGGCAGTGGGGCTTGAAGTGTGCGTGCCAACCCCAGTTTTTTTCCTAAAGCGGCGTAAAAATCAAGCAAAAAACGGCCGTCCGGACGCCCGGCAATGTAATAACAACAGCCGTCGCCCAACTGGTTCACCGTCAGCGCCGCCTGGCCGGCGTAGTAATCATGACCGTAACGAGCCACCGGCACGGCCGTTTCCATGTGTACGATGTCTGCATAATGGGTGACCGGATAACTGCCCGTCAACCCTAACTCGTTGTCCGCTTCTAACGCCATCGTTTGCACATCGTGAGCAAACAACACATCCGTTTGCTCGACCCAAAGACCAAGTAACGGCCGTAGCGGGGATGACCCGATAAAACACAAATCGCTTGTATCAACCAGACCAGAAAGGTAGGTCAGGATAAGCGTGCCTCCCTGACGCACAAATGTTTCCAGCCGTTCAGCAATGCCGTCACGCAGCATGTAGAGCATGGGAGCGATAATCAGCCTGTAAGGGGAAAGGTCGGTTGCCGCGCTGGAGATCAAATCGACAGGGATGCCCATCTGCCAAAATGACTGGTAATGAGCAATGCATCGTTCCTGATACAGCTTTTCTTCACTGCGCTGCAGTTGAGCCAACTGCAGCGCCCATTCATTCTGAAAATCATACAACAGCGCCACTTCCGCCTGTGGGGAAACGGCCGTTGCCGGTGACAATTGTGCCAAACACGCCCCCACGTTTTGCACATCTTGAAATACGCGCGTGTGACGGCCGTTTATATGGCTGACCACAGCCCCATGAAACTTTTCTTCACCGCCACGACTTTGGCGCCACTGAAAGTATTGCACACCATCAGCGCCATGAGCCACGGCCTGCATGGCCGACAAAAGGTGCATATTCGGTTTTTTCGGCCGGCTGATTCCTTGCCAGTTGGTTACACTTGGCGTTGATTCCATCAGAAGAAAAGGCTGTTTTTTATAGGAGCGATGCAAATCGTGGTAAAAGGCGGTTTCCACACCGACGGGCCACTCCTCTGGCTGGCTGTGCCAGCGCGGATAGCTGTCCCAGGCCACGACATCGACATGTTCAGCAAAACGCCAGTAATCTAAGCCGACATCTGGCCGCATGAAGTTCGTCGTCAAGGGAACTTCTGGCGTGCTTGCACGCAGCGGTTCAATTTCTGCTAGAAAGAAGTCGAGCACCTGGTCACTGTTAAAACGCTGCCAGTCCAGCATCAACCCGTGAATTGATATGTCTACTGGTTCAATTTGTGACCAATCAGTATAGCGGTGGCTCCAGAAAGTTGTCCACCAGGCATGGTTGAGTGCATCCAGGGAGCCATAACGGTTGCGCAGCCATTCCCGGAAAGCAGCGTAACAAAGATCGCAGTGACAACCATGGGCATTATATTCATTGGAAACGTGCCACATGAGTAACGCCGGATGAGCACCATAGCGTTCGGCCAGCAGCGTATTAATCTGCCGTACTTTTTGACGATAGACAGGCGATGTTGGGCAGTGGTTATGCCTTTGGCGGTGCGGTTCACGACGGCCGTACTCATCCACCCGCCGGATCTCCGGGTACGCCTGCGACATCCAGGGCGGTTTGGCTCCGCTGGGGGTTGCCAGAATGGCCTGAATGCCGTTTCCGTGCAGCGAGTCCAATAACCGATCCAGCCAGTCGAATTGGTATAGACCCTCTGCCGGTTCTAGCATTGCCCAAGCGAAGATGCCCACGTTCATGACATTGCAATGGGCTTCCTGCATCAACCTGAAATCTTCGGCAAGGATATCAGGGTAGTCAAGCCATTGTTCGTAATTGTAATCTGCGCCGTGAAGCAGAAACTTTGGTTGAAAGCGATGTTTGGTTTGTTTCATACTTGTTATAACCTGTTGAAATCATGCTGACAACACTTTTGCTTCGTGTTGTCAACACGCGTTGACAATGAGTATACATTACTGTAAAATGTGTGTCAATGATGAATTGTGCTCTTGTGCAAAATGTTTTTTGGGGAAGTCGTGAGGTGTGAAGGTGGTGTGTAGGACGTTGTTTTCTTTGGCCTACACCATACAAAATGCGAGGTAATATGTTTAATATAGATGAGCGGTCCCACCGGCGGCAGAATCCGCTAACCGGGGAATTCGTGCTCGTTTCTCCTCACCGGATGAAACGGCCGTGGCAGGGACAGGTTGAAAAGCAGCCAACGGAAACCCGACCTGATTACGATCCAAACTGTTATCTTTGTCCGGGAAACACCCGTGCCGGCGGTGTCCGGAATCCTGTCTACGACGCGACATTTGTTTTCACCAATGATTTTTCGGCGCTGCAGGATGATGATCTGGTTGATGCGGCAGCCGCAGAAAAACCGCCGTCACTGCTGCAGCCTGAGCTTGTGCGCGGAACTTCACGCGTTATCTGCTTTTCCCCACGACACGACCTCACACTGCCGGAGATGACCGTCAGCGATATACGCCACGTTGTAGACGTCTGGTCCGCGCAAACATCTGAGTTGGGCGCCACTTACCGCTGGGTGCAGGTTTTTGAGAACAAGGGGGCCATAATGGGCTGTTCCAACCCCCATCCCCATGGACAAGTATGGGCAATGGATGCGCTGCCTAATGAACCACGCAAAGAAGACGAGCGGCAGAGAGCCTACTTCCAGCAGCATAAACGGCCGTTGCTCATTGACTATGCCGCGCTGGAAAGTAATGCACAGGAGCGGCTGGTTGTGACTAACGAGCACTGGCTGGCTCTGGTTCCCTATTGGGCTGTCTGGCCATACGAGATATTGTTACTGCCACGCCGCCACGTTTTGCGCCTGCCGGATCTCACCGGCACCGAACGCGATGCGCTCGCTTCCATCCTCAAGCAGTTACTGATCCGTTATGATAACCTGTTTGAAACCAGTTTTCCTTATTCTATGGGCTGGCATGGCGCACCTTTTGTACCGGGCAATCTGGATCACTGGCAGCTTCATGCGCACTTTTATCCACCACTGCTGCGTTCAGCTACCGTCAAGAAGTTTATGGTTGGCTTTGAGATGTTAGGAGAGTCGCAGCGAGACATCACCGCTGAGCGGGCTGCTGAGCAACTGCGTGCACTGCCGGATGTACATTATAAGACGGATTGAATTGATTTTTGTTGTTCGTCAATATTAACCGGCAACATTTTTACATAGCTGCCACATCCCGAACGCCGGTCCTTCTGCGGGAAGCGTGATCATGCCGTCCATATTGGCACGCAGGTTTGCGGTTCCGGCAAGTCCCACGAGTTCTGATCCCAAAACGGCCGTTGGAATTTGAATAGGCGTGTGATTCGCACGTGCGGCGTGGACAAGCACGGTCTCGCCGGGCGCTTCGCGGAGGAAGGTCAGTGCGTCATCGCCGATGTGCAGCCAGCGCAGGCCACCGCGTTGCAGCGCGACACTTTGTGCGCGGGTGCCAAAAAGTGCGCGGGTGAGCGCGAGCCGCCTTTGATCCCACCGCTCCGGGTGCGCCCAGGGCATGGGGATACGAGCGTATTCCGGCCCCATCGTTGCCAGACCAATTTCGTCGCCGTAGTAGATCATCGGGATACCCGGGTAGGCAGCCAATATGCCGAAAGCAACATCGACCAACTGCGGATTACCGAGCAGCGATGCCACCCGGTGCGTGTCATGAGAACCAATGAGGTTCATCGCATGCAGGGTGGCCTGCCACGGGGTTACGCCGGACAGCTCGCGCATGGCGCCGACCACCAGCCGGCCCGGCAGATTGGGCAGTGCGGGATACTTGGTGTGGATATACGGCCGTTGCTGAGGCGGCAGCAGCCACTGCCATAACGGCCGTGTGAAGGCGGCGTAATTCATCGTGCCCTGATAACCGTCGCCGAGTAGGTCACGACTGGCATCGTGGTTGGATTCAGCTTGCAAAAACGACTCCGTAGTAACCTGGGCCATCGTGTGTCGAATAGTGGTAGCTACCTCGTGGCTGAGATTGATGTCACCGTGAATGCCAGTCATGTTGGCGACATCGATCCGCCAGGCGTTTAGCGCGTGCGGACCGAGCCAGCGGGCGACAACCGAATCCGGGCCATCGTAGAGCCGGCGGCGTAGTTCAGTGCTGCGGTGGTCGAAAATGGGCATTTCCTTGAGGTTCCACCAGGCATCATATGCATGCGGATAGTTGGTGAAAAAGAAAAAGTTCACTTCTGGCGCGTTGGGATCTGCCAGCGCGTTTTGGAACCACTCGTGGGTGTCACCACAGTGATTGGTCGTGAGGTCGCCCATCAGGTGCATGCCCCGTGCGTGCGCAGCGGCGGCGAGCCGCGCCATAGCCGCATCGCCGCCAAGCAGCGGATCGACCCGGTCAAATGTTGAGGCGTTGTAGCGATGATTCGATTCGGCCGGGAAAAATGGCGTCAGATAGATCGTGCCCACGCCAAGTGAGGCGATATGGTCCAAATGCGCTGTGATGCCATCAAGGTCACCACCATAATATTGGCGTGGTGTGTCAGGGCCTTCACCGATTACCAGGTCGTCCCAGGCAGCGGGTATGGCCCACGCCGGGGTCGAGCGGTCAACCGACTTGGCAAAGCGGTCGGGAAAAATTTGGTACATTGTGCCCGTAGCCCACTGCGGCGGCGGATCGTAAGTGCTGAGCCGAAAGTCAAAAGCATCGGCAACGTCATGGTCGTGCAACCCGGCGCCGTTCAGCCACTGGTAGTTGTAAGGCCCGCTATCAAGTAGCCACCGGTAGCTTACAACCGGGTTGATCACGGGCAGTGTTGCCCGCAGCCACTTGTCGTGCTCATCTTGCCTGTCAACGACTGTCTGTACCAATTCCGGTTCGCCATTGATAACGACACGCACCCAGGCACTTGTAACATCACTCATTCGTGGTACCCGCAGGAAAACATCAACTTTGTCACCAAGTTTGGGATTTGGTTCAGGCACGTAAATCTGCGAGCCATCGTGGTGGGGGCAGGACCATGCGGGGAATATCATATCAATTCATTGCTCCTAAGTTCTACAATAGATTCCGCTAATTTTAACATTTGATGACGCAAGCGTTCAGCCGGTCAGCTATTCGGCCAGCCAGCCTGGTGATTTTTGACTTGGGTAGGTAGTAGCCGCGGTATCCTTACCGCGCTCTGGACACGCGGTAAGGATACCGCGGCTACGATGAGTAAATTTGTAAAGATGGTTTTGTCCGGAACGAACCATGCCGAAATTCCTATGTTATCAAAGATAAATTCTTGGCTGATTAGCTGAACGCTTGCCAAATTGATGGCAAGTATATTTCTGAAGCTATTTTTGACATGCTAAATTCAATATGATACAATTTATTAGTTGATATATCAACTAAGTTGTCTGTAGAGAGAAGAGCATACGCGCCACGGCGCTCCACCATGAATGAAAACTTGTAGCTCGAACATCCTCGTTCGGGCCTCGAACAGGGATGTTCGATTTACACGAAAGATAAATTATTGAGGCACATACATTCTGGGATGTGTGTAAAACCCATGGTCGAAAAGGAAGAGCTGTACAATCTGCTCAAAGAAATTTTCCTACTTCTTGATATAGGCGACCGCCAGTTATTTGGCTGCTATGATTTGACCGTCCCCCGTTATTATACACTCTATCA
>JAGRDI010000472.1 GCA_020432765.1 Anaerolineales bacterium
GCCAAACTCATCGCATTGGGCTGTAATAAATTGTTATCAAACGCCTGGTGGTACCAATCGCCAAATTGGATGATTGGATCTGGGTTCAGGTCACGTAAATGAAGATTTGTTTGTGTAATCATGTATTGTGTCAAAACATACCTCGATTCCCATTTTTGTCCAAAAAAATGACTATGTACTTTATATGCTTTGTGGTAAAACTAAACTGGAGGATTTAACATGAGTTTCGGAATTACAAAGACTATACCCGCAAAAGATGGCCCTGCAGCAGTTAATTCTTTATATGATGGATCGATTGACAGCTTTGAATTTCATATGGCGGGCAAGCCGTCCAGATTGAATGTTGGCGATTACGTGTATACGATTACCAACGATGAATTAGTAGGGCGCTTGGAAATCACCGAATTAATTGGTGGGGCGATCAATCCGAGTTCGGGTAAACCGCGTACATTAATCATGGTGAAATGTCCTGGAGAACGTTTGGCAAATCCCGTGGCGCGTAAAGGTCATCGAGGCACCCGTTATTATGATGGTGCCGATTGGCCGCAATCTAGCTAGTCAGCAGTCAGCAAATCAGCAATCAGCTAAATGGCTGACCGGCTGACAAACTGACTCGCTGATAAGCTCTTTAGGAGAAATCAATGGCAGTGGAAAACAAACGTCTAGGAAATCACGGCGTTTTAGTAAGTAATTTATGTTTGGGTACGATGAATTTTGGATGGCATACTTCTGAAGAAGACAGCTTCAAAATAATGGATCGGGCAGTTGAATTAGGTATCAATTTCTTTGACACGGCCGATGTTTATGGTTGGGAAGTTGAGCATGGTCTCACAGAAGAGATTATCGGACGTTGGTTTGCACAAGGCGGCGGTCGCCGCGATGCAGTTGTGCTGGCAACGAAGGTGTTTAATCCTGTCAATCGTAAAGCCAATTTGCCTGAAGTGAACAGCGACGGCCGTTCTCTTTCCGCTATGAAAATCAAAAAACATTGTGATGGCAGCCTCAAACGCTTACAAACCGATTGGATCGACCTTTATCAGATGCATCACATCGATCATGATTGTCCCTGGGATGAAACCTGGTATGCCTTTGATAATCTGGCAAAGCAAGGCAAAATCGTCTACACAGGATCGAGCAACTTTGCAGGCTGGGACATTGCCACCGCTTGTCAAGAAGCCGCCAAAAGGGGCATGATGGGTCTCGTGAGCGAACAGAGCATCTATCATCTCAATAACCGTATGGTTGAATTAGAAGTTATTCCGGCATGTCGCCATTATGGGTTGGGACTGATTCCCTGGAGTCCATTGGCGGGTGGTTTGTTGGGCGGTGCTTTGGAAAAGGCCAAGACCGGCCGTCGCACAAGCGACGATTTTGCCGAACAGGTCGCGCAGAATCGTGACAAACTCGAAAAATATGAGGCGCTGTGTCGCGAACTAGGTGAAGGCCCAGGTGAAGTCGCCTTAGCCTGGCTGCTGCATAATCCGATTGTCACTGCGCCCATCATTGGCCCGCGCACAATTGAACAGCTTGAAAGTGCCGTACATGCCACTACAATCAAACTGGATAAGGAAACGCTCGAAAAGCTAGATGAGATTTTCCCCGGTCCCGGTGGTGAAGCTCCAATGGCTTATGCCTGGTAATTCGTTTTGACCATCCATGTCCAGAGGACAGCCGAAGGAAATCTCACTGATAAAAAACGAACATGGATACGTTTTCAATAAGAAACGTTGCGGAAAATGATGTGCCTGCGTTGGCGCGGATTTTGATTGAAGCGACTCAGGATACTTTTCAAGGATTAGTGCCTGACAAATGTTTGACTGGCAACGGCGTGGCATTGGGCGCAAATTGGTTTCATGTGCAGCGCTTGAATTAAAAAAACAAGGTGCAAAATCATTACTCATTGCTGTGCAAGAAGATAATCCTAATAAAAAATTCTATGAATATTTAGGCGGGCAACTGGTGGGTAAAAGGCCGTTAGATTGGGAAGGATATGCAACAAGGGAATTCCTATTTGGTTGGCAGAATATCGAAGTTTTAGTGGCCCAGATATCATAATTTTGGTGGTTATTCATGCGCGAGGAATTTGAGTATCTTGTTGTTGGAAAGGGTTTGTGGGGGAGTGCGGCGGCGCGGCATTTGAGCGCGATTAGTGATAGTGTGGCGATTATTGGTCCAGATGAACCGCAGCAGTCTGAGTCACATGCCGGTATATTTGCCAGTCACTATGATCAGGGTCGTTTGACTCGGCGTATTGATACAGAACCTGTGTGGATGCATACGGCCGTTCGCGCCATCGATGATTATGCAACCCTCGAAGCTGCATCCGGCATTCGCTTTCATACACCAGTGGGTTTGATTATGGTGTATCCATCTGATGTGCAGGCTGAGGTTAGTCCACGGGCAGCGGCCGTTTCAAACAACATCCCGCATGACTTTTATCCGCCTGGTGACACAAATTGGCGCACCCACTTCCCCTATTTGGATTTCCCCGACAGCCATTGGCTCCTCTATGAACCATTCCCGACGGGCCATATTAATCCACGCAAATTAATCCAGGCTCAGTTAAAAGTTGCCGAGAATCAAGGAGCTGCCATTATTCGTGAGATTGTCACGGCCGTAGCGGAACATGCAGATGGTGTTGTGGTTACAACGCAGTCGGGCGGCCAATTTCGTGCGCAAAAAGTGCTGTTGGCAATGGGGGCTTATACAAATCTGTTTGGTTTACTGGAACGGCCGTTAGCTATAACGGTCGAAACGGAAACGATCATTTTGGCTGAAGTGTCAGCAGCAGAAGTTGAACGCCTTGCAGATATGCCCTGTTTGATTTATATGATCGCTGATCCAGCCATCAGTGATATTTATCTGACACCACCGATTCAATATGCGGACGGCCGTTTCTATATCAAAATGGGTGCAAACACTCCCGCCGACTTGCAGCCAACAACATTGGACGCTGTCCAGGATTGGTTCCACAAGGGCGATAGTGATGCATATAAAACTTCACTCACAGCCGCACTCCATGCCATGCTGCCACAGGTCGAATTCCGCAGCATCACGACTAAACGCTGCATCATCACGCGCACTCCCAATCGCTGCCCGATAATCGATCAGGTTACGGATCATATTTATGTGGCTGCTGGCGCCAATGGTAAGGGCGCGAAAGGTTCTGATACGTGGGGCTGGCTGGCAGCAGGATTAATGGTAAACGGCCGTTGGTGGAATGTGCTGCCCAGAGATTTGTTTAAAGCCTACTATCAATGATGGTATGTGAGGGGCGCACGGATGCAAGCAAAATATGACGAAATTAGTAATTTCTATACTAGATTTGTACGCGACAATGAGCAATATGCCGGTTCAGTTGTTCATCTATTGGCCGCAAAA
>JAGRDI010000473.1:0-5809 GCA_020432765.1 Anaerolineales bacterium
GGCGCGGTCGGAGACACGGCCCTGAGCGTCGGTAGCCGAGGAGGGTTTAGAATGCAGTGGCAACGGCCGTAAACAACAAAACCCCCATGGCACAAATCAAATTGAGGCGCAGGAAGCGGATTTCACGGCTTTGCAGTTTGTTTTGTTCATCTTGGGCGAGAGACGGCCGCTTCTCGGCCAAGAGTGAGGTGCGTTTCATTGCAGGGTACAAAACAGCTTGCATATAAGCCGTAATCAATACCATGCCCACATAGGCGATATGTTTCAACAACATCGCCCACGCCCAAATGCTGTCAACGGCCAGAAAACCAGCATAATTGACATCATTGGTCATCTGCACAAAGCCCGTGATCAATAAAATCACCAAACTCGCATTCGCCCAGGGCAAAAAACGACGTTGAAGCACAAACCATTGGTTTGATTCCAACGACCCGCGCCGCAGCGCCGGCCAGGCTACCAGGCCCATCAGTGCCATGCCGCCCAGCCAGACGACGGTTGCTAATAAATGTATCCAATAAGATAAAGCTAAAACCCAAAATGTCATAAAAATAGTGCGTAGTGCGTATTACGTATTGCGTACCAAGAAAATCTACGCAATACGCACTACGTTTTCGGCATATCCTTCAAGGCATTATACGCTTCACGCGGCGTGCCGTCGGGCAGCACAATCGCCCACCAATACTGCTCGTTTTCAGGTGTCCAATGGTAATCGGCGAAGTAGATCGTGGTCATTAGACCCATCCATGGCTGCCAATTTTCGGCCGCATATTGATAGGCGCGTACCAAATAATCGGCCTGCGTGGCTTCATCGACGGCAAACCAGGCGTAATCAGGATTGATTTGATCCAGTGTCCAGCCCATTTCCAGGATCGCCGCTTGTTTACGGCCGTCGCCGTTGGCCACCATAATTTCACGCATATCTTCAACATGCCGGAATGCAAACCAACGGCCGCCGCCATATGCGGGGTCTTCGGCTTCAGCAGGGTCGAGTTCCGGCGGCGCTTTGTAACCAGGCGCGTTCAAACCCAGGACATCAAAATAATCAGCCGCACCGGCCGCATACATCCCTTCAAGGAATTTTGTGTCGGGCATGGCAGCGGCCGTATCTGTGCCCGTGGGTGCTAGCCCCGCAGAAATAACAATCGCATCGGGGTCGGCTGCTTTGATGGCTGCATAACACACCTTGAGCAGTTCGGTGTATTCAGCCGGATTGGGCATTTTTTCACCCCATTCGCGGCTTAGATTTGGTTCATTCCAGACCTCATAAGCGCCAATGCGTCCTTTGTAACGTGCGGCCACAACGCCACAAAAGTCAGCAAAATCTTGTAGATTGGCCGGCGGTTGGTTGTCCTTGAACTGATTAGCAACTGGTTCAGACCAAAATGGCTGCCGATCAAGGCGCACAACAAGTTTGACCCCTGCTTGTTCCGCTTTGTCGACAATGCGGTCCGGACGATACCAATCATACTGCCCTTTTTCAATACCTTCGATTTCACGCCAGGGAAATTTTTGTTTGACCCAGCCAAAGCCCATATCCGTCACCAGCGACATTTCGGTTTCGATGCGCTCTGGCTTCCACCACATAAGTGTATGCACGCCATAATCAGGGGAGTTAAACAGTTGGTTAATAGGATCTGGCCCGATTAAATCAGGGGCAGGTGTGGCTGTTGGTGCTGGGCTTGTAGTTGGTTGACAGGCAGCTAGCAAGCCTAATACAAAAAGCACGCAAAATAGGATAATGATTGTGAGTGGGGTTTTGGGCATTGTGTAATTTCGATTCACTGGTTAAATGTCGAGTTGTGGTCGCATATCCATATTGTTGGCACAAACCCCATGTGCAAATGACAGGATTGTTACTGGCAGGGACGGGATCAGCGGGATAGATAGCAGCCGTGTAGAATTTTTCATCTCCCGCTTGCCTTGCCTACAATGGCAATATCCAACACGTGGACGAGACAGGCGGGAGACAACATTCTGGTGAATTGCCGGCGTCTTTCCCATCTGTCCCGCCCCTACCAGGGTGTTGTTTTGTTAATCTGGTTTTTCCATGTTGGCCACAGCACCGAAGGCTGGGCGCGGCACGCCATTAATATCAATGATGCTGTAAGGTACAGGATCGTCGGTGGGGCCGCCACCTTTGTTGCCAAAGTCGTAATTGAAGAGGAAGGCCAGCCACACATTGCCGGAGTCGTGCATTTGTTGGTAAGCTTGCACGATATAGTCCGCCTGTTCTTGTAATGTGTTGTCCTGTGCAAATTCGAAGCCTTGCGGAAGGGTATCGTAATCTTCAACAGTGGCCCACCCAAATTCAGTCACACATAGTTTTTTGTCGGGGTCGTAAGCCTTGATCTTTTCTGCGTATGTATCAAGCGTGGTTTTGAAACTCCATAAATGGTATGGATTATCAAATGGGCCGCGGAAAACGGCCGTTTGGGCTTCAGGATGCGTGGGAGCTGCTTCGGCCGTGACATCGGGAGGGATATTATAGCCGTTGTGATGTGCGCCGACACAGTCGGCATAGTCTAACAACCCCGCCGCCAGAGCGCGGTCTAACCATTCAAAATCATCCGCCCAACTGATCCAATCGCCAGGGCCAGTGGGTGAAAGTGCGCCGCTAATGACCATGATATTGGGGTCGTGGGCTTTGATGGTTTCATTGGCCACTTTCAAAAACTGCACATAATCCTCGGGGTTGACCCCATTGGGTGTTGCCCATTCACGGTCTAAGTTCATTTCGTTCCACACTTCGATGGCGGCGACTTTGCCATCGTAACGTGTGAGCAGTTCTTCCAGGAATTTAGCGAATTCGGCGTAATCGTCGGGCGGGCCATTTTCGCCGCCAGCAGCCCGCGTCCATTCCGGCGCACCAACGATGCTGAGCATCAAATTGAGATCGTTATTGGCGGCTTCATCCACAACAGCATCATAAAAGAACCATTGATCAGCATCTGGTGAGGGATGGATTGCCCACCATTGTACTTGCGCCTTGACCCAATCCAGTCCTAACTGTTCTTTGACAGTTCGCATGGTTTGGCCGGAATCACCCACCGTGGCATTCCCGTGCACCTGTGTACCGTAGCCGAATTTGTCTGCCGGCCAGGGGCCTTTGGGTTCAGGCACGGCTTCTTCTGTTGGCGGTTCTGTTTCTGTTGTTGTTTCTTGTGTGGCGGGTTCGCTTTCTTGTGCTGTTTCATCGATTTCTGCGATGATGGGTGGTGGCAGGGTGGCGTCGGGCGGTATTGTAGGGGTTACGGCCGTTTCCCCTACCACACCGTCACTTTCTACAGTTGCTTCAGGAGCCGAATCGCCACCACAAGCCGCCAACAACAATATCAAAATTAAAGCGATCAAGCTCAAACGTTTTGTACTCATCGAATTTATCCTTTGACCCAATCAATTGAAGGTCAACTGGAATTCGCAAGACCAAGACAAAATAGTGCGAAGCTCAGAGAAAACTACGTTCTACGCACTATGCGCTATGTCTAAAATCCGAGAATTCCCAAAGAGCCTCAATTTATTGACCCATGACCTGGCGTAAAGTTTCACAGGAGGGACAACTGCCATCTGGGCGAATCATGGCAAACCCGGCCTGTGGGTCATCACCCCATTGTATGAAGTCTACATTAAAGATGATCGCCATGCGTACTCTGCCGCTGTTAGCTGCCTGGCTGACCGCCTCAGCTAACCATTGTGCGTGTTGGTTCACAGAAGTATTGCCCGCCCAGGAGAAACGGGATGGTACACCGCCAAAATCTTCGCCGGATAAGTAGCCTAATTCAGTAAAACAAACCGGTTTACCCAATGAAGCGTAAAGATCAATCATCGGCGGCAGGTACCAGCTATAATGCGTGCCACCGGCCGGATGACCAGAGGTTGCGCTGGGAGCTGTGGCGCCGGCATTATAATGTGCGCCCATACAATCCATATAACTGGCAGCACCAGCCGCAGCCATGCCTGCCAAATAGGCACTGTCATCACAGCCATTGGCACCACAACCGCCACCGAAGAAGCCAGTCGGTGCGGGCGCACCACTGATTACCATGACATTGGGGTTAGCACCTTTGATGGCGTTGTATGCTGGAGCCAGCATATTATTGACGTAAGAGGTTGGGTCAATTTGACCAGCCGGCCATTCGAAGTCAATGTTCATTTCATTCCAGACTTCAATAGCATCTGGGCCTAAAGCGGCCACTCCGCCCAAGAAGTTGACGTACTCCTGAAAATCAATGCTGCTGGGATAAGTTGTGGCACCAGGCATACTCAACAATACTTTAAAGCCATTGGCATGTGCCTGATTGATGCGTCCTTGTACGGCGCTGGGATCATCGCCCGGCCCCCATTTATGTTGGAATTTAACCCAGTTCATGCCTGCGTAATCCATGAGTTGGGGATTACCAAAGGAATGGCTCTGTCCACCAAGTTCAAAGCCCGTATTGACAACGGGTGCGGCTGCAACTGGCGGTGGTGCAGCCGGCGCGGGCGCTGGTGCTGCATCATCACTGCTTTCATCGGAACTGCTGGCTGCGGCTGGCGCAGGTGCGGCCGCTTCGATGACTGGCAGATCGTTGATGTTAACATCAGGACTGACTGTGACCAAGGTGGCAAATATCCAGCCTTCTTCGCCGGAAGGCAAAATGATATTTAGCCAACTGGCATCAGAATTACGGCCGATTAGTTCTAAAACTGTACCAGGATCAACACCACCGGCGACGGTGCCATAGGTAAGGCCTGGGCCTGTGCGCACATTGGCACCGACATTAACGGTGGCTGTTTCACCTGTGGGAACGGCCGTTGCGGGTTCTTCGGCTGCCTCTTCCTCAGTCGCCGGTTCTTCAGCATCGCTTTCACTGTCGGCAACTTCTTCGGTTTGTTCATCAAGTCCGGCAATCACAGCCACATCCACAGAATCTAACTCGGCGATGTTGTCACCCAGTGCAAAATCTGCGTGGATGGTGTAGCTGCCTTCATTGTCACCGACTTCCCAGGTATAGGTAAGTTCACTGCCACTTTCGCTGGCCAGTACACTCTCATTTTCATTGCGGACAGTCCAGACAATCGCCGCGCCGGTGGGCTGCGGCGCGGCGCCGTTGTTTTTGATATTGTTGAGTGTGGCAGTAACGGCCGCACCTTCAAGGCCGTCAACTGCGAGGCCACGCAAATTATATTCTTTATCTAATAGTGTGCGATGGCTCAACGCGGCTGCGCTGCCTAACCAGACATCATGGGTTTGACCATCTTTATCATAGCTATATTTGTAAGTCAGACTGTCACCGTCCCATTCGAGGGGAGCGGCCGTACCAGAAAGGGCCACGACAACCGTTGCATTTGGAGCGACTTCACTACTTCCTTCAATAAACTGTAATTCTCCGAAATGAATCAATGCGTTTTCATTAGAGAGGGACGTGAAGGTTTCACCGATGCGGTCGACAGCACTTGCATTTTGCAGGGTGCTTAGTTTGCTGCGATCAATCTGGCGTGTGGCCCAGTTGATTAATTGGGCAGCTTCATCAGCGGCATCAAATTCGGTGGGATCAAGCGGCATTTGGACATAAGCTACATCGACGATCTCGCCAAGAGCTGCCCACTCTTGACCGCCTGTATCCCAATTGCTGCCCGCTGCTGCGGGCGTTCCCAGGGTGATAACCAGGATGATGTTTTGAGCGTGCAATGCATCAGCCAAATTGCCGGTGAAAGTGGTAAAAGCTTCTGCCTGGTTGCCGGGAATATTTTGATAATCCAGGTTCACGCCTGGGAAGTTGTTAGTCGCAGCTTGAGAGACAATCTCGTTGATTTGACTGGTTTGTAAGTC
>JAGRDI010000473.1:5867-8102 GCA_020432765.1 Anaerolineales bacterium
TGCAGCCATTGTTCGTAAGGGCCATCAGGTAATTTGGTGGCGTCGCCAGACAATGTGCCGTCTGCATTTAGCATGAGTGAACCAACGGTGACTTCGGAAAGCAGACCCAGGATTTCGCCAGGGATTTCGCTATCACTCGTGGCGATGGTTCCAACTGCTGTGCTTGTCGGTGGGGCAGTTTGGGTCATTGCCATAGCTGCCGGCAATTGGCCTTCTGCGGTGACAAGTTGTTGGCTGTTGGGGTCAATCTGGCTGGGGATGAACTGCCAGGTTTCGTTGTTCCAACCGAATAAGTCGAGGGTTTTCTGGTCACCAGCGGTAGCCGGAATAGCCAGGGCAACCTGACCGGTGGCGGCATCATCGGTGCTGACAACGTAGACATCGCTTATGATTGATTTACCTGCTGGAAGGGCATCGGCGGCAGCTGGGTTGCTGTTGAGAAATTCACTTTGTGGTTCTACATTGATAGTCGCCGAGCCACTGGTGAGCGCTAAGGTAACACCATCTGGCATAGCGGTCACTTCTGTCGTGGTGGCTTCTGCGTCTGTGGTAGTTTCGTCGACAACGGCCGTTTCTGCTTCTGGCTCACTGCCTGTTAAGCCTAAGCGGTCGCCCAACGAGATGGGAGGCAAGAACAAGCCAAGAATAATCAGTACGCCTACAATAATAAAGCCACCAACTATCAAGCCTGTACGCCGTTTTGGTGTTGATTCATTTTGATCCATAGTTCCTCTCTAAATGATAAACCGCTGATTCATGTCGTCGATGATAAATATTATTTTGACAAAAAGTGTTTGCGGTTTGCCTATGACATAAAAAAGCGGCACTATGAGAGCCGCCCGTTTATTATGCATAATGCTAAGGATTTTCCACAGAAAGGCGGTTTCTGCCAATTTCTGAAAAATCCGCAAGCAACAGTAGAAAATCGTATTTAAGTTGAAGTATTGATTCTCCTAAGTTACCCTAGTAAAAAAAATGATAACACAAGCAAAATTTGGTTGCCAAACAGAACTCCCCTATACATCTCTACTAGAGGGAAATCATTGAGGAAACGTTAATTTACTCAAGCCTATTCGTGGGGAAACATGAGTAGAAACTGAACGGTTGGCGTTGTTGAGAGTCGAAGCAGGATTTACCGAAGATGATAATTCACTAAACCCGATTGTATTATGACGCTGTGTGTCATTCTGTAAGCTTGACACCGAAACGGCCGTTGTTATACTAAGTCCACATTATATTTCTGGAGCTTTCCAGTCTGGCAAGCAAACAAATTACATTATTTAGGAGACTCTCTAAAATGGCAGACCTCGAACAAATTTTTGCAGCAATGGGTGACAACTTTGATGCCAGCAAAGCGGCTGGTGTAAACCTTTCCGTTCAGTTTGACCTTTCTGGCGATGGTGGCGGGCAATATTACGCCAAAGTTGCTGATGGCAAATTAGATGCCAACAAAGGTGCAGTTGATAATCCCGATGCGACTTTGAAAATGGATGCTGGTGATTTTGCCGCGATGTCCAAAGGAGACCTGAACCCGATGATGGCCTTCATGTCTGGTAAAATCAAAGTGGACGGCGACCTCAACACCGTAATGAAATTCCAACAGGTGGTTGGTCTCTAATTCAGACTCCTTCCAACTGATAAACCTGCGCAAGTAGGTGTCCAAAAGTTTATTATAACAGCCGCAGTTTTTTTTAGACTGCGGCTGTTGTGATCATTTGGTATACTGGGCTTATGACAGAAGAAAAAATCATGACCTTGCATCCTGAAGGCAAGCAGGGTGTCAACATTAGTAAAGCTAAATATGATCAGATCAAAGGGGCAGTTTTGAGTGTATTGACCGCTGAAGGCGAAGTCCGGTTCAAGGATTTACCCGCAGCGGTGGATAAAGCACTCGAAGGCGAGTTTGATGGTTCCATCGGTTGGTATACCACCTCTGTGAAGTTGGATTTAGAAGCGCGTGGCCTGATCGAACGTATTCCGAAAAGCAGCCCACAACTCTTACGCCTGGCAAGCGTATGAAAATCACAACCTTAGCTGAGGTTCCGACTCAAGGTGTGTCACATGATCCTGAGATTCAAAAACGTGTTATGCTGCGCAATGGTGATTTGCCGCATTTAACCAATTTTTCCCAAGCCCGCTTCGCACCCGGTCAGCAGGTAACGCCGCACAAACATGTGGATATGTCCGAAGTGTTTCTGGTCGAATCTGGCGAAGGCACGATTTGGATTAATCATG
>JAGRDI010000474.1 GCA_020432765.1 Anaerolineales bacterium
TTTCTGATTACCAACATCTCAAGCTGCCAGCAATTTTGCCTCAACGATCATGAGCAAATGCTCAAATTCAGAAACATCAGTAGTCTGCAGCATCTTTTGTAAAAACGGTTTAACGGCCAGCCCCTTGAAATAGCGCCGCAAATGTTTTCGGAATAAATACAGCCCCTTTGGATCCCCATAATAATCCAACATTTCCTCGAGGTGCAGTTTAATCGTGACGATGATTTCAGGTAAGGTCACATCTTGGCGCTCGCGACGCGCAAAAATCCAGGGGTTGCCGACAGCCGCACGCCCCACCATCACAGCATCACAGCCGGTATGTGCCTTCATCGCGTCAATATCGGCCGCACAATTCACATCTCCATTGCCAATCACGGGTATTTCCACGGCTTGTTTTAACTCACCAATTACGTCCCAATCAGCAGGCACATTATATTTTTGTTCACGAGTACGGCCGTGTAGTGCAATCAGCGCAGCCCCATTATCTTCCATGATGCGTGCGATCTCTAAAAAATTTCGCTGCCTATCATCCCAACCGATGCGCAGCTTTCCAGTGACCGGCACTGAGAGATGGGTGCTCAGTAAATTGAAAGTATCTGCCACCAAACCCGGCTGCGGCATCATACCGACACCTGCGCCACGCCCACTGATTTTGTGCACAGAACAACCCATATTGATATCAATAATGTCAGGTTGCCACGCTTCAATACGCTGGGCAGCTGCCAATAACTTTTGGGCATTGTTGCCAAATATTTGAAAAACGATTGGATGTTCACCTGCTTTAATATCGAGT
The DNA here is from genome assembly GCA_020432765.1 of Anaerolineales bacterium. Taxonomy (GTDB): domain Bacteria; phylum Chloroflexota; class Anaerolineae; order Promineifilales; family Promineifilaceae; genus JAACFF01. The sequence goes on from JAGRDI010000474.1 coordinate 794, forward strand.
CGTCGCCATAATGGATTAGGTTGAACCAGTAAAGTTTCAGCAGGTACAAATTCAGTATAATGCATCGCCGACCCATAGGCACGGCATAATGCGCGATAGGGTACATCAGAAAAACCAGCCATCGGCGCTAAAATCACATCGCCATAAACGGGTATATCCCGCACATAAAAAGTTGGTTCTGTCTTTGCCTTATCCATTACAATGGTTATCTGTCTCAATAATTGTCAGGGATTCATGGAGTTCCAAGAATTTTAATCCTTGAAATCACATATTCATTTGACTGTTATTTCCTGCTAACATGTTGCCAGGGCACAAGTCGACGTTCCAACCAATCGACCCCAAAATACATACCCAACCCCAATATACTCATGGCGACAACCCCGGCATACATGGCTGGGTAGTTAAACAGCGTGTTACCGCTGAGATAGATGTAATAGCCCAGACCTTGTTGGGTAGCAAACAGTTCAGCAATGTAGAGAACCGCAACGGCCGTACCCACACTTTGGCGTAAAGCTGTCAAAATCGCCGGCAGGCTGGCTGGGATGTAAACATAACGAAATAATGCCCGCCGTCCCGCACCCAAACTACGCACCGAAAGCAGTAACTTCGGCTCAATAGTGCGTGCGCTGTCACGTACTAACACCAATATTTGGAAAAAGAGGATCAAGAAAATAATAAATATTTTGCTGATATCACCAATACCCAGCAACAATAATAAGATTGGCAAAAAAACGATTTTGGGTATCGGGTACAGAACGTAAATAATAGGTGCAAAAAATCGATCAATGCGTTCGTTTTGGCCTAAAACCAACCCAGCCGGTGCAGCTAACATAATCGCCAACAACACACTGGCCAACACGCGCCATAAACTCACTAAAAAATGACCAATTAGCTTACCAGTCATCAGTTCAGAAAAAAAGGTTTGTGCGACAATAAACGGTCCCGGCAAAAACTGATTATCCAATAGCCAGGCACCAACCTGCCAACTCATGAGTACGATCAAAAGACCTAAAAGAAGTTCTCGTTTTTTCATCGAAAAAAGTATAGGCTCCATAAACAACTTATGTAATTGTGGAACTGCGTATTAGTGGCCTTGAGTTTTACCTAAGGATTCGTTTACAAATAACCTTTGACAAAAACAGACCCACGAAAGTTTGCCCGTTTACCAATGTCAAAAGTGATAAACGGGCAAACCTCAAGTCAAGGTTTTATGTAATCGACAATTTCACCATCAGGTCAGAGGCCGCTTTCATTGTGGGATAATCTAGCGTAGACCCGTGAATTGTTCGCAAAATTTCTTTCGTTTCTGTAAGCACATTTTGACTGGTACTGGTATGAAAAGTATGTTTTGCTCCTTCAAGAACCCGGGAACTGCAATCTGGTTTTACTAAAGCTTTTAACAAAGCAGGTAAGGCTGCATCCCCTAATTGAGCCAATCCTTCACTAGCCGCCCAGTGAACACCATAATCGTCATCATCTAAAGCCATGACCAACAATTCGGCTGCATTCTCTGAGCCACTCTTGCCCAGAACATGGGCTGCTTTCACCCGATCTTTTTCTGCAGCGTTTACATTTTGCAATACGGCCGCTGCCTGTTCAATTGTTTGTGTCATCATATCTCCTGCTATTTATAGACATTAAGATAATGTTTTGGTTTGTAGTAACCGCTTTAGCGGTGTATACATTGGAAAGCGCCCACGACTAAAGTCGTTACTACAAACCCCATATGTTTTTCTTAACATCTATAGTTTGGTAAGCCGGCGCAGTTCGAGCTTGCGCCATTCGGGTTTATTAGGCAGTCGCCTCAGTTTGCTTTTTCTGCGCACCAGCAAACAATCCCAACCCGCGAGCAACTGCAAAAGAAGTCAATGCAGCCATGATAACAGGCAAACCATTGGTTGGCGATAAACCCACAATCAAAATGCCAAGGATTGCTATCGCTAATGGAATGGGCACAATGGCTGCGGGCACGGCCACCATAAAGCAACCAACTGCCAAAGCCACTGGGATTTCAGGGATAGCCAGGTTAAGAGCTGAACCCAATGTCGCGCCTACAAATAAAAGCGGGAAGATTGGGCCACCAATAAAACCAAAAGACAATGCCCCACTTAGAGCCAACATTTTGGCTAAGACAAACACAATAAGCAAAGCAACACCTATTTCTGCAGCTTCACTGGTTGTCGTCTGAAGTCCTTCTGTGCCCAGGAACAATGTGATAGGCAGTGCCATGCCCAACAAACCCAGCAGTAATCCGCCAACTGTACCACGGATCACTGGCCGGCTATTTAATGGAGCGACAATTCCACCAAGAATCTTTGCCATTAACAAAAATATTACAGCTACAGGCACTGAAAGAATTCCGAAAACGATTCCTAAACCAATATCCCAAACACGCAGATCATAAGTTGGTGGTTGCACAAGGCCCAGCAGGCTAGAAAACGTATCTCCGCCGGCCCAATAAAATAGACTAAAGCCGAGTGCTGCTGCGAGACCAGTAATTAACAAAGTGCCATAATAAACGGCCGTTTGCATATGAGTCGATTCCAAAATCATCATTAGCAGAGCAAATGGCGATGAAAACAAACCTGCATAGGCGGCGGATACGCCCCCAAGAACATTGGTACGTGTGGTTTCAATGTCCAATTTGCGCCGATCAGAAATCCAAGTACCAAATCCGGCCGCCAACATGCCCGAAGGCACTTCAGGACCAAGACTAAACCCACCAATCAGCGATAAGAGCGACACCAATAGTGAAGACGGTACAGGTCCAGGCTCTAAGCGGCCAGTGTCCACCGCTTCAAACACATCCAATTGTGCCGCCGGTGTATAACGACGAATTAGACCAATCACAAAACCAAACACAGTCATGATCAAAACAATCGTCCATGAACCTGAGAACGGCTGCCAACCTGGTGGGTTGGGCCAAACCAGGTTAATACCCAGGTTCATGAGGGCAAGAAAAATGAATGCGCCAATTCCGCAGATTAGTCCGACAAATAGTCCCCATCCCAGGCGCCGCCAATATACACTCGATCTCAAATTAAAATCCTCTGACATAACTCCTCACTTTATCAAAATATCAAAATCCTTCAGGATTTTGCTCCTTCTCAAATATTTTGCCGGGAAACAATCATTACTCACCACGTCACATATGCTCCCACAAAAAAGAAATTATAACAAAAACAGCAGATAAGGCGTTTAGAAACAGTATAGACATTATCCACCTAGACAGCGGCGCAACTGGCTGCACATGGCAAAGTAAACGGCCGTTTCCCGAAAACCAGGAGTGCTTGCCTGTGGATTGCTGATGACAGTCGTCTCGCGGATGGGTGGCTCATGCAGTAAGAGAATTTTCTCACCCATAACGGCCGCTTCTTCAATCGAATGCGTCACAATCAATAATGTTAAGCCCTGTTCTTGGCTTAATTCAATAATGATATCTTGTAAACCGGCACGAGTTGGTGCATCCAGAGCTGCAAATGGTTCATCCATCAACAATAAATCTGGATCGAGCGCCAAGGTTCGTGCAATCGCTACTCGCTGGCGCTGACCACCAGATAATTGACCTGGATATTTTTGCAGATGCGGCTCTAAGCGTAAACGCTTGATCCAATAACTGATTTTCTCTTGCTGTTCTTCTGCAAGAAAATCTGCGGGAGCGTGTTTGCCATCCGGCCCATAAAAATCACGAATTGCCAATCCCAGGCAGATATTTTTTACGGCCGTTGCCCAAGGCAGCAGGCCATAATCTTGTAAAATAAGGCCAGTGCGTGGACGTGGTCCAGCCAGTTGTTGATTGTCAAGTAATAATGTGCCTTGCTGGGGAGACCGCAATCCCGATAATAAATACAATAACGTACTCTTGCCACAGCCGGATGGCCCTAACACAGACCACGCTTCGCCGCGCTGCACCTGCCAACTAAAATCTGCAAAAATAGGCGTGCCAGGATAGCCAAAAGTAATCTTTTGTAAATCGAACATGGGCGTGTGGGAAACCTGATTCATGTAGAAATCAAATATTTATCTGGGCAAATACGAAGCATCTACTGAATCCGCATAGGCAAGATCGCCGCTGACATATCCTTTTTCTTGTGCCCAAATGAGCATATCATCCCATTGTGCCTGATCTGGCAGGCCAGCTGTAGGAAAATCAGGAATTACGTAGTTTTCCATGAGTGGCGGCGGCAGGAGATTATTTTTGCTTAACAGGTTGTTCCATTTGGTTTTGTCATTATTGATGTCGGCAACTGCCTTTTCGATTGCATTCAAAAATCCGCGAATAGCCTCGGGATGTTCATCAATGACTTCTTTACGGAACGTGATCACGCTGTGCCCATATTCCGGATAAGTAGAATCGTCAACAACAACAATCGCACCACTTAATGCGGCAACGGCCGAAGCTGGATCAGGCAAATTTGCAGCAACCAATTCTCCCGACCCCAGTAAAGCCAATCGATCTGGAATACGAGGTACAGCAACAGTCTTGATCTCTGCACTGCTCAAACCTTCAGCCTGCAGCAAACGATCTGTTGAATATTCGATGATCGTGGCTTCAGAAATGCCAATTTCGCGGCCGGCCAGATCAGTTGGGCTGGTTATGCCGCTGCTTGCGGCAGCAAGAATTGAAAAATGAGGGAACTCAGCCGTGGCTTTGCGTGCATAACGCACTGTCGAAACCTCTATCTGTTGGCTGTTGTAAAACATGGTCGATAGCAATTCGTTGACCATACCATCGGCCTGTCCAGCTTTGATTAGTTGGTCACGATCCGGTGCTGATGCCACTGGCACAAATTCAACGACAACACCTTCCTCAGCAAAATAACCTTGTTCTTGGGCTACATATATGGGCAGCGTGTCCATAATAGGCAACAATGCTATTTTAAGCGTGACTGGCTCTGACTGTCCACCACAGTCCGCTAAGCCAAGTAGTAATAATGAGATCAAGCATACACCTGTTGTGGTGCGTTTTACTTTTTTTGTAAAAGACCATTCTAGCAAACGGCCGTTTCTTCCCAAATTAGACATTTTTTCTCCACTTTTTTGGTTGCTAATGGCGTTGATCTTATCAGGATTTCAGTAAATCGTCCTGTATTGTTGTCATGAAAACCTGCTCATAAATGCGTGCGACAGCCGCTGCACTAGCAGCTGTTGGCGTGCGTACTTTACGCAGTGATGCGTTCAAACCGTGCACTTCTCCACACAGTTTTCAAGGTCTAGGTCATGCCGGTTTGGAAATTTTGCGCACGGTTGTTAATGAATTTAACATGCTTGACGTTACTGAAGCACGCGGCGTAGCAGATTTGCCACTTGTCACCTATTTTACCAGAGGAGATTTGCCAGGTTTTATGACCAATTTGCTCACATTCCACTCGAGGTAGAAACCTGACAAAACAATTTCTCTCAAAATTCCTCCACAGGAACGGCCGTTGTTACTTTAATATCATTCAATACAAGACTCGTCCGAATCGTGTCCATACTAGGAA
>JAGRDI010000475.1 GCA_020432765.1 Anaerolineales bacterium
AGCATTTCTGTCGACGAGCAGCAGGTGCGGTTGGGAAACCAGGCTCTGAGCTTCAGTAAACATCAACAAAAGTTGCACGCATTCCAGTATGCTTATTAAATTTGACAGTAAACAGCTATCATCTATAAAATGACATCAAATGAGTTGATTTTGTGAATACCTATGTTAAACGAGCGAATGAAAAAGTTGAATAATTATTTCGGTAATAGCTTTCAGCAGTTAAAATCGCAGCTACAAATACTAAATCGGTCTTTACCAACTGACTTTGGAGTTGAAGCTGCCGGACGCAGTGTCACGACAACGCCCAGTGATTCACTGGGTGTGATTGCCTCCTCTAGCTGTGGATTCATATCCGTAGTAAAGATGATTTTGGGTTAATTGAACTATGCAGACACTTTCAGATTTATTGCAAATTGGTCATGCTGTGGCAAATGCAATCAGTGCGCCGGGACGCCGGCCACTAACTTATTCCGGTTTGCGCCGGCATGTGGAGAAAACGGTGGCCAGTTTAAATCAAATCGGCATCGGTCGAAACGACCGCGTTGCGATTGTTCTGCCCAATGGGCCAGAAATGGCGACTGCCTTCATATCAGTTGCTGCGGGTGCAACGGCCGCTCCCCTCAATCCCACCTACCAGCAAACAGAATATGACTTTTACCTGGAAGATTTAGGCACAAAGGCACTGCTGGTCACCGCAGGCAGCGATTCATCGGCTGTCGCTGCAGCCGAAGCGTTGTCGATCCCCGTGCTTGAAATTCATGTTGGCGTGGAAGATGCCGCTGGGGTTTTTGACATTCAACCGCGCACGCTGCCTGCCGAGAAAAGTAGTGTTGTTGGTTTCGCTGAACCTGATGATGTAGCTTTAATTTTGCACACGTCTGGCACAACCTCGCGACCTAAAATTGTGCCTTTGTTGCAGCGCAATTTGTGTGCCTCGGCACGTAATATCAAGCAAACGTTGGCTTTAGATCCAATCGATCATTGCTTGAATGTGATGCCGCTGTTTCACATCCACGGTTTAATGGCCGCGTTGCTGGCTTCTTTGAGTGCCGGCGCTAGCCTTTGCTGCACGCCTGGTTTTAATGCGCTGCAATTTTTTGCATGGTTGGATGCTGAGAAACCGAGTTGGTACACGGCCGTTCCCACCATGCACCAAGCCATTCTCGCTCGCGCCAGGCGCAATCAAGAAATCATCGCATCGGCAAACTTGCGCTTCGTACGCTCCTCTTCTGCTTCATTGCCGCCTCAAGTGATGGCTGAATTGGAAGACACCTTTAATGCGCCGGTGATCGAAGCGTATGGCATGACTGAAGCCAGTCACCAGATGACCAGTAACCCCCTGCCGCCTGCACTCCGCAAACCTGGCAGCGTTGGCATTGCAATCGGCCTGGAAGTGGGCATCATGGACGATGCCGGTCATTTGCTGCCACATGGAAATATTGGCGAAATCGTGATTCGGGGTGCCAATGTGACGCCGGGCTATGAAAATAATCCCGCTGCCAATGCTGAAAATTTCACCAATGGCTGGTTCCGTACCGGTGATCAAGGGGAGCAAGATGACATGGGTTATGTTATGATTCGGGGGCGCTTAAAGGAGATCATCAATCGGGGCGGTGAAAAAATATCGCCGCGTGAAGTTGACGAAGTGTTGATGGATCATCCTGCTGTGCAGCAAGTTGTAACGTTCGCTCTGCCACATCCCAAATTGGGTGAAGATGTAGCTGCTGCGGTTGTTTTGAAAGCCGGGGCGATCGCTACGGAGCGTGATATTCGTGAGTATGCGGCGACATACCTGGCGAATTTTAAGGTACCGCGCAAAGTGTTGATCATGGATGAAATTCCCAAAGGACCGACGGGTAAGTTAAAGCGCATTGGCATGGCTGAACAGTTAGGATTGGCCTGATGCGGATTTGTATTTATGGAGCAGGGGCAGTTGGTGGTTATTTGGGCGTCCAGCTTGCTTTAGCCGGAGTAGATGTATCTCTGATTGCGCGTGGCTCCCACCTTAGCGCCATGCAACAAAACGGCGTTAAGCTGTTGATTGGAGATGAAGAACGGGTAGCCTATCCACGCTGCACCTTTGATCCGACTGAGCTAGGTGTGCAAGATGTGGTGATTGTGTGCTTGAAAGCACCCGCATGGCCTAAAATCGTGGACAGCATTCAGCCTTTGTTGGGGGCGGATACGGCCGTTGTGACGGCCGTTAACGGCATTCCCTGGTGGTATTTTTACCAACTCGACAGTCCCTGGCGCGACCATCAGCTTCAAAGCGTTGATCCGGGTGGTCTCATCTGGCAAAAGATTGGCCCGGAACGTGCCATTGGCTGTGTCGTCTATCCAGCGACAGAAATTGTTGTGCCAGGTGTGATTAAACATATCAGTGGCAATCGTTTTAGTTTGGGCGAACCCTCTGGTGAGAGAACCGAACGTGTAAAAGCAGTTAGCCACATTATGGGTCAAGCGGGCTTGAAAGCGCCGGTGCGCAATCATATCCGTAACGACATTTGGGTTAAATTGTGGGGTAATCTCTCGTTTAACCCGGTTAGCGCGCTAACTGGCGCGACGTTAGATGTAATTATCGAGAACCCAAACACACATGCACTCATTCGTGCAATGATGTTGGAAGGACGGGCAGTTGGCGAGGAATTGGGCGTGCGTTTTGGACTGGACGTGGATCAACGTATTGCCGGGGCAGCGAAAGTTGGCGCACATAAGACTTCTATGCTGCAAGATTTAGAACGGGGACGGGTTATCGAAATTGATGCACTGGTAACGGCCGTTCAAGAAATCGGCCGTTTAGTGAATGTAGCCACCCCCACAATTGATACGGTGTTGGCATTGATCCAACAACGTGCGCGGCTTGTTGGTTGTTATTAGCTAAGTGCATTCAAAAATGTTATGCGGGATGAAATTGTGGCATGGTCAGAGCCTGCACTGAGTGCGCCGAAGGGAGACACGATCGCGAGCGATCCATTTATACTTCTAGAGTCTGGCGGATTCTAGACTTTTCAGTGGAATGTGAGCAAATTGATCATAAAACCTGACAAGTCTCCTCTGGTAAAATAAAAACCGCCAGTGTCCAGAAAAAAAACTATCACTAGCGGGTTGTATATTTGTAAACGGCCGTTTTCCCAAAACGGCCGTTTACACTTTCTTTTATATGAAGCCGATGATCACCCAAACTGATACCACATCTGTTTGGTGAGGAATGGTTCACATGACAAACGAAATTGCCCTGGTATTATTTATTTTAGGTGTGGCGATTGTGTTGTTTGCCTCTGAGCGCATCCGCGTTGATGTGGTTTCCATGATGGTTTTGTTGACGCTGCTCTTGACCGGATTGGTGACAGTTGAAGAAGCTTTTTCCGGCTTTTCTAGCCCTGCTGTGATCACCGTTTGGGCCATTTATATCGTCAGCGCCAGTCTGACATATACAGGTATTGCTGATTACATTGGTAATCAAATTGGCAAAATTCCGGGTATACAACAGGAAGCGCGTTTGATTCTGGCGATTATGGTTGCAGTCGGTACAATGTCGGCCTTTATGAATAATATTGGCGCAACGGCCGTTTTGCTGCCGGTGGTCATTGGGTTAGGCAAACAAGCCAAAATTTCATCCTCAAAGCTGCTGATTCCTTTGGCTTTTGGTTCGTTGATTGGCGGAGTAACTACGCTCATCGGCACGCCGCCAAACCTCTTGGCCAGTAATGCGCTGTTCGAAGCCGGCTATGCCCCCTTTACGCTATTTGATTATACACCTATGGGCCTAATCATCATGATCAGCGGCATTTTCTACTTTGTGACGGTCGGACGGCACCTGCTGCCCAGTCATGAGCAATCTACCCATCCAGAAACAACGGATTTAACCAGTGAATACCAGATCTATGATTATCTGGCTGAACTGCGTGTGGATGAACGCTCCACGCTGGTTGGCAAGACAATTGCAGACACACACTTGGGCGAGATGTATGACATTACCGTAATGGGGCTGTTGCGCAATAACCAAACCGTTTTGGGCATTTTACCTAATGCTCATATTCAGATCGATGATATCTTGTTAATTAAGGGAGGCGAAGAACAGTTTTTGCAAGTTCACGCTGAAGTGGGTCTTTCATTGCTGCCGAGACAGCTTCGTGACCAGGATCTGAAATCGCCTGAGGCCACGATGGCGGAAATCATTGTTAGCCAGAAGGCGCATTTTATCGGTTCAACATTGAGTGAAATTGATTTTCGTAATCGTTATGGGCTTTCGGTGCTGGCTATTTGGCGTGAAGAAGCGCCATTGAGCGGTCCATTGGCTGCTGAGCCGCTGCGTATGGGCGATACATTACTGGTTCAGGGGCGGCGAGAACGTATTGAGGCGCTGCGTGATGATATTTCCTTTCTTTTATTGCGTCCACCGGATGAACTGCCACGCCGTTTAAATAAGGCCCCGCTCAATTTGATCATCTTTTTATCGATGATCGGGCTGGTAACTATGGGAATATTACATATTTCGGTTGCAGCCGTTCTGGCAGCGATCCTTATGGTGTTGACGAAATGTTTAGATATGGATGAAGCTTATGAGGCAGTTGAATGGAAATCTGTTTTTCTCATCGCCGGGATGCTGCCGATGGGCATTGCCATGGAAAATACAGGCACGGCCCAATTCCTGGCCGACCTAATTATCAATACAGTTGGGGATTATGGACCGCAAGCCATTATGATTGGCTTGTTTGTGTTAACAACCATCATCACTGAATTTATGTCCAACGCGGCTGCGGCCGTTTTGGTAGCACCGATTGCCATTGGTGCGGCCGTTGGTCTAAATGTCGATCCGCGTGCTTTTGTTATGGGTGTGGGTATTGCTGCTTCCAACTCGTTTATGTTTCCCATTGGTCATCAGGCCAGTGTGCTGGTGTATGGTCCTGGCGGTTATCGTTTCTTTGACTATACCAAAGTGGGTCTGCCGCTGACGATCATTATCTGGATTTTGATGATCATCTTTTTGCCGCTGTTTTGGCCGTTACGGCCGTAAACCAATGTTGTGCCAAACTTGCTTGCCGAACCTGATTTAATGGGCTATCGTTCAATGTAGAATTCTAATTTATCTTTGCTTGGTGATATTAATGCCTTATTTCTATGCTTTAAGCATCTTGCTGTCTGCATTTTTGCTTTTCCAAATCCAGCCGATGATCGGTAAAATCTTCCTACCCTGGTTTGGTGGTACGCCGACTGTTTGGTCGACCGTTTTGCTATTTTCGCAAGTGCTTTTGACGGGTGGTTACGCCTATGCCTATTGGCTGTTAGGAAAATTACGCACACGGCGTCAAGGGATTTTGCATCTTGCCTTGCTGGGCTTATCGCTCGTTTTGCTCCTGGTTAACGCCTTGAATTGGCCCTCTCCCCTCACACCTGATGCCAGTTGGCGGCCAGCATATAATAACTTGCCTATTTGGGACATTCTACGTATTTTGTTTGTCGCGATTGGTGTTCCATTTTTGTTGTTAGCCTCAAACAGCACCTTAATGCAATCTTGGTTCCATCGCGATAACCCCAAATTGACGCCTTATCGACTTTATGCCCTCTCCAATACGGGTTCTTTAGTCGCCTTGATTAGCTATCCCATCCTCATCGAGCCTTTCCTGACCTTGCGTACGCAAGCATTTCTCTGGACATTTGGCTATGTGGTTTTTGTCGCTTTTGCTGGCTATTTGGCTGTGCAAACCTTGCGTATACCGCAAACATCTGATGGGCAGCAAGTTAACCCACAGCCTGAAACTGTGTATAGGCCGCACAGGCGCAACTATTTTTTGTGGATCAGCTTGGCGGCCGTAGCGACGGCTTTGTTGATGGCAGTGACCAATCAGATCACACAAGAGGTGGCTGTCATACCCTTCCTTTGGGTGTTACCCTTAACCATATATTTGCTAACGTTTATTTTAGCGTTTGCTGGTGGCAAACTTTATTGGCGTAATGTATATCTTGTGGGCTTCTTTGTTTTGACGATCATTAGTGGTATGTTGATTAATTTACCCGTTAATGACATTGCCAGTCAACTGTTTATTTTTATGCTGCTTCTGTTTATTTGCTGCATGATCTGCCATAATGAACTCTATGCGCTGCGACCCAAAGCAAGTTTTTTGCCCTCTTTCTATCTGATGGTTGCACTTGGCGGTGCATTAGGCGGTATATTTGTGGCCCTGATTTCACCGTTATTATTCTCAACCGGCTTTTGGGAATTACAATGGAGTTTGATCGCTTGTGTGGTTTTATTGACATTGATCATTTACCTTGAAAGCCAGCCTGTCAAGAAGCGTAAACCAGCCAAAACAAAACAACCAACGAAACGCCGTTTTGGTAAAGTTAAACCAGTTGTGATCATTTTGGCTGTGCTTATTCTGATCCAGGTCGGCTATGTTGTTTATGAGATGATTACAATTTCAGAAGATACCTTGTGGGCACGGCGTAATTTTTATGGTGTGCTGCGAGTGTGGGATATAAACGAGGAAACGCCAGATTTACTTGCGTACCAGTTGACGCATGGCGGCACGGCGCATGGTTTCCAATTTGATAATGAACAAATTCGGCCAATTACTACAGCATATTTTACGCCGACGAGCGGCCTTGGCCTCTCGATATTAAATCATCCTGCCAGAGAGAATGGTCTCAAAATTGGTGTGCTTGGTTTGGGGATTGGGATTATTGGCGGTTATGGTGAACCGAATGATCAGATGCGTTTTTATGAAGTCAACCCTGATGTAATTCTGGTGGCTGAAGGCGAGGAAGATTATTTTTCTTTCCTGGCAGATTCGCAAGCTGATATTGAGGTTGTGTTAGGTGATGCACGTGTTGCGCTTGAACAGGAATTGGTTGAAGGTTCCCAGAATTTTGATGTGTTGGTGCTCGATGTCTTCAGTGGTGATGCCATTCCGCTGCATTTGTTGACCAAGGAGGCGTTTGAGATCTATTTAGCGCATCTCAATGCAGGTGGGATTATCGCGATTAACATTTCAAACCGCTATTTTGATTTGGCCAAGCCGGTTTATTTGTTGGCGGATGCGTTTGATTTGAGTGCTGCGATGATTGAAGATAGAGGTGATGGCATTGTGAGTTATGATTCGGTGTGGATGGTGTTGTCGCCTGACCAGGAAATTATTGATTTACCAGCGATTGCTGAACGCACGGTTGAGCGCACTCCCATTCCCGATAATTTGCGCTTGTGGACGGATGATTTTAGTAATCTGATTCAGATACTGAAATAGATGAAAGCGAAATATAACATATGCTTTTTCTTGCCTTTGGCCATTAGAGGTATTTTGGTGTAAATAATGTTGTCACACTCGAAAAATGATCTGCTTGTTCAATTAAATGATTTGATATTCAAGCATTTCGATTTAGAGGAATTTCGCGATCTATGTTTTCGGCTGGGAGTATCCTACGATAATCTTCGTGGTGAGAATCTCAGTGCGCGTATACGTGAATTAGTCTTGCGTATGAATCGAGAGAAGCGGTTGAATGATCTTGTAAACTTTTGCTCTCATTTACGACCTAATGTGATGTGGCCAGAAATCGTTTTGCCAACAGAGCAGGATTTTGCCCTGTTGGCAAAACCTAATCAAGGGCGGAGTCCACGAAAATTATTCCTTAGTTATGCTCGTCAAGACATAGAATTTGCCGAAAGATTGGCGACTGATTTGCGGAAAAATGGATGGGATGTCTGGATAGCACCAGAAAGTATTCAGCCAGGTGAAAGATGGGTTGAAGCGATCAACCGTGGCTTGACAGAAAGTGGTATCTTTCTTTTAGTCCTCACACCGAGTGCTGTTAATTCTAGTTGGGTAAATAGTGAAGCAAATGTAGCAATTAATTTGCAACATCAAGGTATGATGCGTTTTGTACCATTGCGTGTTGAAATGTCTGAAACGCCACCTCTTTGGCAAGCTTATCAATGGATTCCATTCCAAAACGATTACCAGGGTGGATTGGAGAAGTTGCTACGAGAGTTAGACCAGCATCCCACAGAAACCCATCTTGTAAGAAGCATAAGCGAAAAAAAACATAGACGACAAGTGCAAGAGCCTATGCAATTATCAAACTTGCGTCGAATACCGGTTGGTTTATGGATTGTTGGAATAATGATTGGAATGATCATAATTTTGTGGGTTATGAATGGATCTTTTTTAGATTCCATTCCCCTGTTATCCAAGGAACCGCAAGATACAAGCAAGGTGCGAACCAAAGATAATATGGAAATGACGTATGTGCCTGCGGGTTCTTTCTTGATGGGCAGCCTCCCGGAAGTAGATTCGGGGGCAAATGAGGATGAGTTTCCTCAGCATGAAGTTTCCCAATCTGGCTTTTGGATAGATGTTACTGAAGTAACGAATAGCATGTACGCGGTTTGTGTAGAGGAAAATGTATGTACCAACTCTAGTTTTGCTGCTGACGGCCGTTTCAATGGGTCAGAGCATCCGGTTGTTGGTGTGTCTTGGGATGATGCGAACACATATTGCCAATGGGTCGGTGGGCAATTACCAACAGAAGCACAATGGGAATATGCAGCGAGAGGGAATGATGGACGTCTTTTTCCTTGGGGAAATAAATATCCTACTTGCAATAAGGCTCAATTTTTAGATTGTGGCGGTGATACTGTAGGCGTTGGCAGTTTATCACCCGATGGGGCTAGCCCTTTTGGAATATCTGATATGGCTGGCAATGTTTGGGAGTGGGTAGCAGATTGGCACGATTCTTATCCATATGAAACGCAAAATAATCCAACGGGTCCGGAATCTGGGAGTAACAAAGTGTTACGGGGAGGTAGTTGGAGTGACTTTTCGCGCAGTTTACGAGTCGCAAACCGCCATGCTGACCCTCTTGAAACCCGCAGTGATGACCTTGGTTTTCGATGTGTAACCCCATGAATTTCATACTGGTTTCTTGAAATTCATGAGGTTTGGAGAAGGGTAAACTAGTTAAGCAGGAACGGCCGTTTTTGTCTCAACCTGGTGCTGGATATTTTCACCTAACTGTGTCAACAAAGCAGTCAATTGGTTTAATTGTGTCGGCGTTAAATTTTCCCAGGCGGCAAAGAAAATCGCGTCGGTTTTATCTTCGATTGTTTGCCGCATCTCTTGACCATTGCTAGTCAGTTTG
>JAGRDI010000476.1 GCA_020432765.1 Anaerolineales bacterium
TTATTTTTAGATGATTACTAAGGGTGCAGGGTAATTAGAGAAGTATTCAATAAGACGCCGATAAATGTGGTTCAGTTATGAAATATATTACACAGGTTGATGATCAAGAATATGTGATTGAAATTGGTCCAGATAATGAGATTTTGGTGAATGGCGAAGCTTATGAGATGGATTTCCAGCAAATGCCAGATAGTGGTGTGGCCTCTTTATTAATCAATAACCGCTCTTTGGAAGCAGTGGTTGAACAACGTGATGGCAACTGGGAAGTTTTGATTGAGGGAGAGTTATATTCTGTTACGGTTGAAGATGAACGGGCTCACCGCCTGGCACTGGCACGTGGCACACTTGGCGAGGTGGAAGGTGAAGCCAGTATCAAATCGCCGATGCCAGGTATTATTATTGCGGTACCTGTTCAGGAGGGCGACACGGTTAGTAAAGGTGATAAGATTGTCATTTTAGAATCCATGAAGATGGAAAATGAACTGCGTTCACCAACTGACGGCGTTGTCTCCCAGGTCAACGTAGAGGCCGGTGCCAGCGTAGACAAAGATCAGGTACTCGTTGTGATCAGTGATAGTGATGAATAAATGAGTGACCAATCAACAAGTTTGGAAGTAGAGGTCAAATTTTTGGTAGCAAATTTGGCAGAGATGCGGCGCAAATTGTTATTAGCTGGGGCCGTTCTAAAAAAAGCACGTGTTTATGAACGCAATATTCGCTTCGATACCCCTGATGAAGTGCTTTTACAGAAATGGCAGCTGCTGCGTCTGCGTCAGGACACGGCCGTTCGCATCACATTCAAGAGTCCAGTTATCGAAGATTTAACCAGTGAGGCCAAAGTGCGTGAGGAATTGGAAATAACGGTAGATGATTTTGATACGGCCGTTACCATCTTCAAACGTCTTGGTTTCCATCCCATACAAGTCTACGAAAAATACCGTGAAACCTTCCAGTTAGGCGACGTTGAAGTGGTGTTAGATGAAATGCCTTTTGGCAATTTTATGGAATTGGAAGGGAGTGAATTTGAAATTAAGAAAACGGTTACTGCTCTTAATCTCGAATGGAACAAACGGATTCTAGGCAATTATCTAGGTCTCATGAGCGAACTCAAAGCATTTCACAACCTCCCATTTAATGATCTCACCTTTGCTAATTTTCAGGATACGGCCGTTACCATTGCCGATATCTTACCTGCACAATAATATGAATTTGAATCGTCCAGATTTAACCCAAGTTGGCATAGACGTACGCAATTATATAGAAGCGCTTGAAGCTGAAGTCAAACGGTTGCAAGGAAAAGACCGTAAAAAAGTAACGGCCGTATCCCCCGACGAACCACCCACAACCCAAAACCTGATCACCGTAACCGCAGATGGCGTTGCCAAGCGTACCCCGCGCCACCTCTACCCCTGCCAAAAACGCAGCGGCATGGGCATATTTGATCTCGATACTCCCGAAACCGATCCACCCATCATTTTGTGTTTGGCAGACGAAGCTGACATTTTTTTAGTTTTTACCAATTTCGGGCGTGCTTTTCGTTTGCCCGTCACGATCCTGCCTGCAACGCCGGTACGCAGCAAAGGGGAATCGCTGGCGGAAAAATTAAATCTTCGCCCGCAAGAAAAAGTAATCGCAGTTTTGCCTTCTGATGTAGGCGATTATGTGGCTCTCGTTAGTGAACGCGGTTGGGTACAACGTGTGCGCAAAAATTATCTTGGGAAGGGTTTGCTGCCTGGCATGAGTTTTCACAATATTAAAAACGGCGGTTTCCTCACTGGTGCTTGTTGGAGTGCTGCTGAAGAAGATTTACTGATCGTGACCCGCGCCGGCAAAGGGATTCGGTTTGCAGGTCGTCTCATCCACTCACAAGGTAACTTAGGTTTGCGTGTCGATGTCGATGATACGACAGTAGGTATTACGGCCGTTTCTGAAAATAGCGATGTCTTCATCATTGGCCACGATGGCAAAGGCAGCATCCGTATGATGTCGGGCTTTCGTGCCAATAAAGCGCCAGGTGCGGGTGGCAAAGTTGTGTTAAAAACAGAGTGCCTGATTGCAGCAATAACGGTACAAACAAACGCTGAACTCTTCATTATCGCCCAGTCAGGCAAAATTATTCGCTTCCAAGCAAGCGAAGTGCCACCGAAAGAAGGCGTGGTGCAAGGGGTTAACTGCATGACTTTACGCAACGATATAGTATCGGCCGTAACAACCTACACGCCGCTTTCATAAAAATTTAACGCTCCCTTCCCTACATAAATCCAACCTCAGATTATCATTCTCCTTGACTAAATCACTATCAATTGACAGATTTTTTTAGCTTCGTTCACACAATCAGTCATATTGACATAAAAAAGTACATATGTTCTATAGTATTATGTAGCGTTTTTATGTATACTCTTTATGTTACGTTAATTTAGGAATCCGGCCACCGGATCATAGATTCCAACACGTTGGCAATAAATCCCCAAATTGCCTGTGATTATTATGGCCAGAATTCCCAGTAAGCATCGGTTAAGGAGGTAGATAACATGATCGCTTGGATTCGCAGTAGACAAAGTAACGCCAAATTGCGGTTTGCGGCCCTTCTGTCGCTGGTCGTTCTGGTCGCCGCAGTTGGAATTGTATCGGCAAATGGTGGCATGAGACCACCTAGTCATGGAGGCATGTGGGGTCCCAGACCCGGCATGTGGTATTATTCAGGTCCTATTCCCACATTTACCATCATTGAAGTCGTCAAGAATCAAGATGTTTTTATTAAAACAAGCGACTTCCCTGAAAATGAAGATTTTGTGGTTACTATGGGACCCATGGGCACACGTGGGATTAATGGCACAGAAGTAACTGTCAAAAACTCCAGCACGGGTGGTACTCAGGAATGGTCATTTACTATCCCTGAAGAATTGCAGGATATGAAACAAATTTCAATCCGCCTGCAAACCGAACACGAAAATTATCCTTATTACGCCTTCAATTGGTTCTACAACACAACCGCAACTGTCAACGGTGGAGCAACTGCAGCAGCCACCACCGAGGATACGGCAGCAGCCACTGAAGGTGAAGCAACCACCACCGAAG
>JAGRDI010000477.1 GCA_020432765.1 Anaerolineales bacterium
GGATGATCCGCAGGAAGAAGTTATGCCCCCCGATGACCCAGATATTGGGGATATAGGCGATGATCGTCCGACGCTTCCACAACCAGAACGTGAAGTTGCGCTTGCCATTGAAGGTGGTACATGGTTGGCACAAGGTCCAGGACCGTCAACCAATGGGCAAGTAGAAAATATCCCTAACGGCGAAGTCGCGGGTGCTGTACATACCATTGCGGCCCATCCCACCAACCCTGATATTCTCTATGCCGGTGGGACCAATGGCGGTATTTGGAAAACGACCAATGCGACCAGCTCTAGCCCCCACTGGATACCACTCACCGATGATAAACAATCATTATCAATTGGCGCATTAGAATTTGATGTTGTTACGGGAAGTATTGAAAGATTGGTCGCTGGCATTGGCCGCTACAGCAGTTTTTATAACTATGGTGGACCGCTCAGTGGCCTGCTTACCACCGATGATGGCGGTGAAACCTGGATGGAAATTGTGCTGACACCAGACGGGGCAACCGAACCGGTGGGCTATAATATTTCTGGTTTAGTGGGGCTTAGTGGCTTAACTTTATTCTCTAGTTCCAGTGCTGATGAGGATATTTGCGCGAATGTGGGCGTTTTTCTGGCGGGCAGCATGGGCATAACAATCCCTATGGGTCCACGCGGCCGCGCTTTTGATCTAGTCAAAGACCCCGAGGAAAGTGATACGTTTTATACAGGCATGACTTACGTAGGTGCCTGCTCGGCGGGTGATAATTCTAATGGCATCTATAAAAAAGCATCAGGGGATGCCATTAATGTCTGGACAAAGGTGAGTAATGCCGCCATGGACGCCCTGATTGTAGATGGCACAACCAACAATATTGAGATTGCTGCCCGTGGCGGCAATGTTTTTGTCAATATCATCCAGGATGGTCAACCGGCCGGCATTTTTTATTCCAGTAATGGCGGCACAAGCTGGACGGCGATGGATTTGCCACGGATTCCGATTGGCACTGCGGCTGCGGTAAACAATGCCATTCCAGGTACGCCAATCATAATCGACACAGGTACACCACATGGTCTGGTGACAGACGCAAATGGTGATGATATCCACGAAACGGCCGTTGAAGTCCAAATCAGTAATGTGACGGGGACAACAGGCGCCAATGGCTTCCATTTTATCGAGGTTATTGATGCCACCTCTTTTAAGCTTAACGGCAGCAGCGATGGGTCAACTTATACGGGTGGGGGCAACTGGCAAAGAGTGGTTGGCATGAGTCCACGGCCAAAACCGGGCGGCCAGGGGGAAATTCACGCCTCTATCCGTATTGATCCCAATTCGGGCAGCACGGTTTATGTGGGCGGCGATCGTCAGGATAGACCTTTTCCCAACTTTATTGGTGCTCAAGGTTTTACGGGCAGTTTGTTTCGGGGAGATGCATCTGTGGCTGCCACAGGGACCGTTCCTTCACCACAGTGGGAGCACCTCTCCCACTCCAACAGCATACCGGGCATACCCGGCGGCGGTACTGCCAGTTCCAGCGCGCCCCATGCCGATTCGCGTGAAATTGTCTTCGATGTCAATGGCGACCTGATTGAAGGGGATGATGGCGGCATCTACCGGCGCACCAGCCCGCAAAATAACAGTGGTGATTGGTTTTCGCTAAATGGGGATTTGCAAATCACTGAAATCCACGATATCGCTTATGACACCCTATCAAACAAAATCATTAGCGGCAACCAGGATAACGGCACATCGTATCAAACTGCGGCTGGGGGCTCCACATGGAATATCTTGTCTGGTGGTGATGGGGGCGATGTGGCCGTAGACAATATCATCCTGGCAGGCAGCAACCAGTCGGTGCGCTACTCAAGTTTCCAGAATCTAGGTGGTTTCCGTAGAAGCGTTTGGGACAGCAGCGGCAATGAAATCAGCACCACCTATCCTGCACTCTCTGTCACAGTTGGCACAACGTTTACCGCCCAGTTCGTCACCCCGGTGGTCACCAATAATGTTGTTGGCAATGCGCTGCTTATCGGAGGCAAAAATGGATTATATGAATCAACCGACGGTGGCAGCACCATCCAAGAAATTGGGCCAGGGGTGGTTGTTAATTACGTTATTGGTGGGCACACATTAGATTATGGCTCCGCCTTCAATGCTGGTTCATTTCTTGCTGCTACGGGAATCGACTTTGTGTATGACAAGGTGTCTGTGCGATTGGGTCCAGGTTTGCCTATTAATACGTATACAGTGGCTTCTGAGGGCGATGTCGTGCGCGGTGTAGCCAAACACCCAACAACAACGACAACAGGATATGCCATTGATAGTGACCAGGTCTTCATGACAACCAATGGGGGTAGCAGCTGGACCGATATCACTGGTACGGGCGCAACCGGCCTAACGGATAATAATTTGCGCAGTATAAAAGCGGGCATCAGCAGCTTTGCGACTGGAGCAAGCCAGTTGTTTGTGGGCGGCGGAATGGGTGTTTATAAAATGGAAATGAGTAATCCCGGCGTGTGGGTGCAGTTGGGTACCGGTTTGCCCCATGCCCCGGTGTGGGATCTGGATTATGATCCCGTGGACAAGGTACTGGTGGCTGGCACGCTGGGTCGTGGCGCCTGGACGTTATCCATGGCAACGCTCGCCTGTAATGAGGGTGTCATCGATTTTGAGTTTGGTATTCCCTTTGCAACCACGCGCACAAATAATGTGTATTGGACGACCACGGCCGACGCTTCGGGGTGTGACAACGTTAATGAAACGCTGGGAACGGGCAATGCAGCTTGCGCCAGCGCAGAAGTGACCAACTCGGGGGCTAACTCATATTCTGCGCAGATGATAAGCAATAGTTTTGACTTGACAGGGTACAGCACCAGCGATGACATCGATCTTAATTTCACGGCCGCCTACCGTGATTCAAACTTCAGCAAATCATTTGACAGCTTTGGCGTCAGTGTGAGCACGGATGGGGGCAGCACCTGGACAAGCATCATGAACTGGCCATCTGACCATTATAATCCGGGTGAAGATGTATCCCTTGATTTATCGGCTTATGCCGGTCTTTCTGATGTGCGCGTGCGCTTTTATTATTCCGGTCTTGAGTGGGACTATTGGGCCCAGGTAGATGATGTGTCGCTTGCCTGTGGCTGTTTTGCGCCGGCGGCACCTGAGCTTAACATCTCCTATTTTGGTAACGACGTCTCCTTAAATTGGAGTGACACGGGCGCCGATTTTTATGAGATTCATAGCCCGGCCAATGATTTTTACTTCACACCGAATATCAATACGCTGTTCACTACAGCGACTGATACAAATTATACTTTTCCTAATGATCTAGGTAATCCTAATTTTAATTATGCCTATGCAATTATTGGCAAGAGCAGCTGTGGGGCGACATCTGTACTTTCGAATCGTACCGGTGAGTTTGATTTTGGCATCGTTTCCGGCGGGCCACAAACGTATACCTATGATGACGAACCATCTGGGGGCATTGCGATTACGAGTCAAACCTGTGGCGGCAGCGAGATCGTGCGCACCTTTAATGTCACTGATTCGTTTATAGTTGGTGACATAGATGTTGGCTTTAATGCTGATCATACCTACCGTGGTGATCTTTATGTCGCTTTGCAATCACCAACCGGTACCATTAAGCAATTAGTAGCAATCAACGGGGCTGATGGCAACGCTAACTATGATATTCTACTGGACGGGGATGCAGGTGGTATGCTTGATAATAACATTGATGATAACACGGCCGTTCCTCATTATGATCGCACCGTTATGCAGACCGTATTAAATGATTTCGCCGGCGAAGCCGCTAATGGCACCTGGACAATGCAGATTTGCGATAATTTTGCTGGTGATGTCGGCACCTATAATCGAAGTCGCCTAATATTTACAGCCAATGAAACATTGCATAGTGATACGGCTCGTCGATGAAGATGTGTGGGCAACGGCCGTTACCCACACATCCAATCGCTTAATTTTGTAATGCCCGCACTGTTTGGCTGGTTTGGCTTAATTTGCGGCCCAACATGCCGGCGATC
>JAGRDI010000478.1 GCA_020432765.1 Anaerolineales bacterium
CACATTGATAACCGTTCCCCGTTGATGGCCGTCACATGGACGAGACGATTGGGAGAGGATGCCATTCGCGTGGCAAACGTAATCCCCAATCATCCCGTCCCTACATCATGTTCAACCACAATTTGGGTTGAATGGATTTACGGTGTTTATTGCAAATATTTTGAGGGGGACACCCCCTCAAACTCCCCCGATACAGAATCCAGGAAACAGAAGCCAGGAAAAGGGGGAGAGCTACTCCTGGGCGCACCGCAACCCCGAGTCGGAGAACGCGCTTGCTGGGGCGAAGAGGTTACGGTAGGCGGCGCGGATGCCGTCGGCGAAGAGCCACCCACCACCGCGCAGCACCTTATATTGTCCATCATCAGGTCCCTGGGGATTATTTGCCGGGGAGCTTGCATAATAATCACTCTCATACCAATCTGCTACCCATTCCCACACGTTGCCCGCCATATCCATTGCATCTACCCAACTCGCGCCCTCCGCATAACTGCCAACAGGTGCGGTTGATCCTACACAATCACCAAAGTTAGCTAATTCGCAGTCAGGTGTTTCATTTCCCCAGGGATAGATACGGCCGTCTGCTCCCCGTGCGGCATATTCCTACTGCGCCTCTGTCGGCAGTTGCACACCAACCCACTCACAATATGCCTCAGCATCATACCAGGAAACACCAACGACCGGTTGGTTGCCTTTATTATAGTTTGCATTGTCCGCAAGTCTAGATGGCTCACACTTATCAGTTTCTACACAAAGGGCATATTGTGCATTGGTCACCTCTGTTTGGTCAATCCAAAATCCATCCAACGTTACTTCATGCTGCGGCAGTTCATCATCTCCTACATCCGCATCTATATCAGGGTCACTGCCCATCATAAAACTACCGCCAGGCACATACACCATCACCATTTCATCTGCTGGTCGCACCCAACTGCTTCCCAGCACGGGATTCGACGGCGGAATGGAGGGAGCAGGCGTTTCAGTAACAGTTGGTGTAGGTGTTTTCGTTGATTCAATTTCCGTAGCCTCCACCTCTGAGGCTTCGTCATCCGCCGGAGCACTCTCCAATGTCGCATCTGCAGTCACCGCCACTGTCGCCTCAGTTACTGGTTCAGGAGATTGTGATCCAGCCATAACCCGCCAAATCAAGAAAGCGACGATAATTACCCCCACAACGCCACCAACAAGCCACACATATGCTGGTACGCCTTGCTTTTTCGCTGGCGAGGCTGCTTTAGCTGTTGACACACGCTGCTGAGGAACAACCACCTCTGGCTGCGCAGGGGTTTCTGGCGCAGGTTCGGTTTCTACAATGGGTACCTCGACAGCCGCAGCACGCGACTCTACAGGTGTTTTAGGTGCTTGCAGCAGGCGGCTGGCCTCTGCTTTGCGAGCAGCCACATCTTTGTAACCAGGTAATAACAGTTCAATTTGCGCAGCCAAAGTCAGCACCTGCACCCACTCGCCGTCAGCCGCTGCCTGCTGCAGCTGTGCGTATAATGGAATCACTTGTTCTTCTGGTGTCATCTGCGACGTTGCTTGCAAAGCCTCTACAAACGCCAGCGCCGTTGAATAGCGATCAGCGGGTGTTTTAGCCAACATGCGGTTTAAAACCACCGTCTCTTTGTCCGTCAAATCAGGGTTAAGTTCCTGCGGTTCTGGCACAGGCAAATTGGCATGCGCATATAAGGTGCTAATGGAATGACCAGGAAAAGGAACCCGCCCAGCCATCATTTGGTAGGCAACAATACCAAACGCATATAAATCCGCCGCTGGCCCAATTTCGTCCGCACGATTGGGGTCTGCTTGTTCAGGGGCCACATATTCTGGTGAGCCTATCATCTGGCTTGTCATTGTGAGCGCCACGCTGTTTTCCATCGCTTTCACAAGACCAAAATCTGTCAACACCAGACGCGCCGGCAGAGTGGAATCATCACGCATGATGTTGCTGGGTTTAATGTCGCGGTGGATGATGCCACGCTTGTGGGCGTAGTCTAAGGCACTGGCAATGGGACGCAAAATAGAAACGGCTTCCACAACCGTCAAAGGCGCTTCGTTCTGTGTCAACCACTCTTGCAGATCGTCGCCAGGTAGATATTCCATCGCAAGATAGAGCTGCCTGTCGGCCTCACCCACATCATGAATAACCACGATATTCGGATGGCGCAAATTGGCTATCGTTTCGGCTTCTTGCTGAAAACGGCGTACAAAATCAGGATCGCCGCTCCAACCGGAATGCAATATTTTCAGCGCGACGGTGCGCTTTAGGCGTGTATCGCGTGCTTTGTAAACGGTGGCAAACCCGCCACGGCCGATCTCTTCGATGATCTCATAGCGGCCTATTTGGGTCATGGGGCGTTCCTCCTAGCAACTTATATGACTATAACAGGATTTATTATCCCCAAGAATATGCAAAAGTCCAACAAAACAACCAATTTTGTAGGGGGCGGGATCGGCGGGGTAGACACCTGCCATGTAGAAATGATCCTTCTCCCACCGCTCTCGCCCAAAACTCACCCACAACTACGGCCGTTTCACATTGATGGCCGTACACCGTTGACGGCCGACACATGGACGAGACGATTGGGAGATGGTGCCATTCGCATGGCAAACGCAACCCCCAATCGTCCCGTCCCTACATCAATATTTTGACAGATGAACTCTGCATGAAAGGAACGAATCGTACTTGACACTCGCGTATGGATGGTTATAATTCTTAGGTTGCGGCCTAATCGCCGTATTTTTTTGATTGAATACACGTTGTTATGTAAGTAGAAAATAGTTGAGAGGGTAAACACCATGGGTGCTGTTCCAAAGAGAAGAATTTCAAAAGCAAGGCGCGGAAATCGCCGCGCACATCAAGCATTAACCAAGGTTCACTTGGTAGCCTGCCCCGAATGCGGCGATATGCGCCGTCCACACCGCATGTGCCCAAGTTGTGGCACATATAAAGGTCGCCAGATTCTTCCTGGTTACGAAGAATAAAATAGATAAAGGGGCCGTTTTTAACGGCCTTTTTTACATTTATGGGCAGTGCATTTTTATTTCCAGGGCAAGGTTCCCAAAAAGTTGGCATGGGACAGGTGCTTTATGCGCAGAGTCCAGCGGCGCAAAAACTCTATGACACCGCTGATGCCTTACTAGGATGGCCCCTATCACAGCTTTGCTTTGCAGGACCTGAAGAAAAGCTCACCGTCACAGTTAATCAACAACCCGCCCTATTTGTAACAAATTTAGCCATCTGGCAAGCAATGCTCGCAGATGGTTGGCAAAAGCCTGATTTTGTAGCCGGGCATAGTTTGGGCGAACTGCCAGCTTTGGTTGCCGCCGGTGCCATACAATTTGAGGATGGTCTCAGACTTGTACAAAAGCGCGGCGAACTCATGCAGTTGGCTGGCGAACTTAATCCCGGTGCAATGGCTGCTATTCTGGCCTTAGATAGCCAACAGATTGTGGAAATTTGCACACAAGCAAGCAAAGAAACAGGTTTACCCGTGCAGCTTGCCAACGACAATTGCCCTGGTCAAGTGGTCATTTCTGGTGATGAAACAGCGTTAACACGCGCACTTGAATTAGCTCAGGAAGCCAAGGCACGCAAAATTGTACGCCTGCCGATTACGATTGCCGCCCATTCAAGCTTAATGAATTCGATTGCTGATGATTTTGCAACGGCCGTTGATGACACCCCCATCCAGACACCCACTATCCCCATCATTGGCAACGTTACAGCTAAACCCTTAGTAGATATAGCCACCATCCAGGCTGAGTTGAAGGCTCAGTTAACCGCTTCTGTACAGTGGACAGATTCGATGCGCTATTTGCTCGACCAAGGTGTTGATACATTTGTAGAAGTAGGGCCAGGTAATGTATTATTGGGTTTAATAAAACGGCTTGATCGTCAAACAAAACGTCTCAAATTTGAATTAGAGTGAGGCTTGGGAGAATAAGTGTGTTGCTAGAAGGAAAAGTTGCTGTTGTCACGGGTGGGTCACGAGGTATCGGACGTGCTATCGTAGAAGATTTGGCGGCCAATGGGGCAAAGGTTGTGGTCAACTATCATTCCAATGCAGATGCCGCCCAAGAAGTTGTGGCTGGTATTGTCGCTAACGGGGGTACGGCCGTTGCCATTCAAGCCGATGTCAGTAACTTTGACGCTGCACAAGAACTAATCAAATCTGCCATCTCCACCTACGGACAGCTCGATATTTTAGTCAACAATGCCGGCACTACCCGTGATACCTTGCTCATGATGATGAAAGAAGAGCAGTGGGATGTCGTTTTGGCTACCAATCTAAAAAGCGTCTTCAACTGCTGTAAGGCAGCCACACGCCCTATGGTACGCCGCCGCAATGGAGGCCGTATCATTAATATATCCTCCGTTTCTGGCATCATTGGACAACCCGGACAAGCAAATTACGCCGCCTCCAAAGCCGGCATCATCGGTTTCTCTAAATCATTAGCAAAAGAAATAGGGTCCCGTAAGATTACTGTCAATGTCGTCGCACCTGGTTTTGTCTTAACCGACTTAACCGCTGATTTAGATGCGGAGTTAGTCGAACAATCGCTTGAATTTATTCCCTTGGGCCGCTGGGGTGACGCACAAGAAATTGCCAATGCGGTTACCTTCCTGGCTTCAGACAAAGCTTCTTACATTACGGGCGAGGTTTTGCAAGTTGATGGTGGAATTGGAATATAAATCACAATTCATGGTATGATTAAATGAATGAAACAAAAGTAAGTTACGGCCGTATTGAGGTAGCACCTGAAGTTTTGGCGACGATTGCCCATTTTGCAGCCCTGCGCGTTGAAGGGGTATATAAAATGGGTCAAATCCCGCCTGATATGGCCCGTGTCTTCCGTCGCGCTGCAAAATATGACGGCGTTGTATTGGATTTGACAGATAACAAGATTAATTTCAATATTTACGTTATAATGGGGCCACGGGTTAACATTATGGAAGCTAGCCGCCAAATTCAGGTGGCTGTCACCGAAGCAATGGATACCATGGTGGGCGTCCCAGTTGAAGCTGTAAACGTTCATGTAGAGGATGTACTCTACCAGCAAGGAGAAGTCGTTTGACCATCATCGGCAACTTAATAACACAGGCATGAAAGCAAGACGACGCGCTCGTCGCGTAACTTTAGAAGTTCTTTACGAATATGATATTGTTGAACACCCGCCGGGTGAAGTATTAAAGCGCCGTTTAGATGATAATCAAATGGATCAGGCTGGTGCTGAATTTGCTTCTCAATTGGTGCAAGGCGTGATCTCCTATTTAGAAAATATGGATATTCTAATTGCACGTTATGCTCCAGAATGGCCATTGGATCAGATGGCTGTCATCGATCGTAATATCTTGCGTATCGCAATTTATGAATTTTTAGTCTCCGATGAAACCCCCGTAAAAGTCGCAATCAATGAAGCTGTCGAATTGGCTAAAACGTATGGCTCAGATAGTGCACCTCGTTTTGTCAATGGTGTACTTGGAACCCTCGCCGACCATATCCCCGAACTACACAAAGAATTAATTTTAGGCCACGAAGATTTGAAAATGGCATTCGCCATTGAATAAAAACCCCCCTACAATGCAAACAATCCGTTGTTATGATCATGAAGGCAAAGCTGTCGCTGTCGCGCTGTCCGATTTAGGGTTTGACACGGCCGTTTACGGCATACTCATACTTGCTGACCATGTTTTACTACAACGTGATCGCCAGACACAATTATGGCATTTACCCGGCGATCGACTAGGCAAAGGGGAGATTCCTCAAAATCTCCTCGAAGACTGTTTCAATCACCTACTCAAGAAAACATATACAGTTGGTGCATTGGTAAAGGTTGAAGACCGTTATGTCATCGATCAACACTGCAAAGCTTGGCATTTGGCCACCTTGTATTATCGATTGGAACGGCCGTTGACCCC
>JAGRDI010000016.1:0-3629 GCA_020432765.1 Anaerolineales bacterium
GCTGTGATTGGCGCGGGCACGATGGGGGGCGGTATTGCTGCTCATCTGGCCAACATTGGGATTCCGGTGGTTTTGCTGGATATTCCTACACCCGGTCTCAGTGACGAGGAAAAAGATAACCCCAAGGCGCGTAATCGTATGGTCAACGAATTATACGGCCGTATGGTCAAAGCACGACCCGCGAATCTGGCGCGTGAAGATCGCGGCGATCTGATCACAGTTGGCAATACCGAAGATGATTTCGGGCTGCTGGCCGATTGTGATTGGGTGGTTGAAGTGATTATTGAACGTCTGGATATTAAACAGGCGTTGATGGCACGCCTTGAAGCGACTTGCAAACCGGGCACGATTATCACATCCAACACATCCGGTATTCCAATTCATCATATCACAGAAGGGCGGAGTGAAGCATTTAAGCAACATTTCCTGGGAACCCATTTCTTTAATCCGCCACGTTATTTGAAGCTGTTGGAGATTATACCGACGCCCGATACGGACACGGCCGTTACCGATTTCATGGTCACTTTCGGCCGTGATGTCCTGGGTAAAGGTGTGGTTGTATGTAAAGATACACCTAACTTCATTGGCAATCGTTTCTTTGCTGTCGCTGCCAGCTTTGGCATCGAGTATGCCCTCGAGAACGGCTACAGTGTGCCGGAAATTGATGCCATCACCGGACCGCTGATCGGCCGTCCCAAAACCGCCACTTACCGCTTGATGGATTTGGTGGGCTTGGACGTGATGGGGCATGTTAACCATAATTTGTATGAGGCCGTGCCGCATGATCCCTATCGTGATATTTTGAAGGGTGAAAAAGCAACGGCCGTTATCGACAAAATGCTTGCCGATAAATGGTTGGGCAACAAAACAGGGCAAGGCTTCTACAAAAAAACCTTTGTCGATGGCAAACGCGAATTTTGGGCCTTAAATACAAAAACATTTGAATATGAACCTGATCCACGCCCACGCTTTGATTCTGTTTCGGCCGTGCGCAAAACTGAAGATTTAGGTGCGCGTGTCGCTAAGCTGTTGGAATATGATGACCGTGCCGCTAACTACGTGCGTCACCTGCTCTATTATGGCTTTGCTTATGCCGCTCATGTCGCGCCTGAAATCGCTTACAGCCTGAGCGATGTTGATGATGCCATGCGCTGGGGATTCTCGCACGAAGCCGGTCCGTTCCAGATGTGGGATATGCTGGGCGTGGCGGAAACGGCCGAAAAGATGGAAGAGGCCGGTTATGAAGTCGCCGGCTGGGTCAAGGAGATGCTGGACGGCGGACAAGACAGCTTCTATTCAAACGGTAGTTGTTACGATTTCAACACCAAAGCGTATGCTTCTATGGTCGTGGATAAGAAAATCGTCCAAATCAATGGCTTAAATGAGGTTGAACGCAATCTTAGCGCCAGTTTGCGCGATATGGGTGATGGCGTTGCTTTGTTTGAGTTCCATGCCAAAATGAACGCCATCGATCAAGACATCATTGACATGTCGCATAAAGCATTGGCGCGTTTGGATTCTGATTTTGATGCTTTGGTAATCGGTAACGACGGTCAAAATTTCTGCGTTGGTGCCAATATCTTTGGCGTGGCGATGGCTGCCCAGCAAGGTATGTGGGATCAATTGGATGCGATGATCCACGGCTTGCAAGATGCGACTTTTAAGTTACGTCATGCGCCGAAACCGGTTGTAACGGCCGTTCATCAAATGGCGCTCGGTGGTGGTGCTGAATACGCGATGACCGGCTGGACGGCCGTTGCCGACCATGAAACCTACATCGGTCTGGTTGAATTTGGCGTTGGCCTCGTGCCCGCTGGCGGCGGCTGTAAAGAAGTCGTGCGGCGTAAAGTCAATCCTGTCATGCGTACCCCTAATGCGGATGTGCTGCCTGTTATGCAGGAAGCTTTTGAGCAAATCGGCCTCGCCAAAGTTGCCACCAGTGTATGGGAGGGCAAAGCAATGGATTACTTTGCCGCCGATACAACCATCGCCATGAACAGTGATCATCGTTTGGCTATTGCCAAACAGAAAGCTTTACAACTGGTCGCCGCCGGCATACGTCCGCCCGAAGTCGAAAAGATTTATGCGGCTGGCCGCGATGTTTATGCAGCCTTGCAAATGGGCATTAAGAGCCTGAATTGGGGCGGCTATGCAACTGATCATGATGCCAAAATCGCCAACAAACTCGCCTACATCTTGTGTGGTGGCGATTTGAGCGCACCTGCCTGGGTCGATCCCTGGTACATTCTCGATTTGGAACGCGAAGCCTTCAAATCACTGTTAGGCGAACCCAAGACCATCGAACGCATCATGCATATGCTGCAGACAGGCAAACCATTAAGGAATTAGCTAGTCAGCTAGTCAGCAAAAAAAGCTGAAATGCTGAAATGCTGACTAGCTCTCAGGAGATAAACATGACACGTGAAGCTGTAATCGTAGCCGGATCGCGAACGGCCGTTGGTAAATCCAAGCGCGGTACTACCCGCAACTACCGTTCGGATGAGATGGCTGCTGCTGTAATTCAAGATTTAATGCAAAAAGCTGAAGGGTTAGACCCGACGGCCGTTGATGATGTGATCATCGGCTGTGCCATGCCGGAAGGGTCGCAGGGTTTGAACTTTGCACGCTCAATCGCGCTGCGTGCCGGACTGCCGGTCGATGTGCCCGGCATGACTGTCAACCGCTTTTGCTCCAGCGGCCTGCAAACCATCGCCATGGCCGCCGAACGCATCATCGCCGATGGCGCCGATGTGATTATTGCCGGTGGTGCCGAGACAATGAGCCTGGTGCCCATGACCGGATTCCGCATCAGCCCCAATCCATACATGGCCGAAAATGCGCCCGAAGTGTACATGGGTATGGGTCTCACGGCCGAACAAGTGGCCGATGAGTATGAAGTCACGCGCCAGGCACAAGATGAATTTGCCGCCCGCAGCCATCAACGCGCCATGGCGGCACAGGCTGCCGGAAAGTTTGCCGCCGAAATCGTGCCGCTGGAGATTGAAGAAGTCACCGCCGGCTCCACTGGTCCTGTGCGCGAGACGATCATCTTTGATAAAGATGAACATATTCGTCCGCAAACCACAGTCGAAGGGTTGGCGAAACTGCGTCCTGTTTTCAAGCAGGGCGGTTCTGTCACGGCCGGCAATTCCTCACCGTTGAGCGACGGCGCCGCCGCTGTGATTGTGATGGAACGCAAGATGGCGGAAGCGCTTGGTTTAACGCCGATCCTCAAGTTTGTAGGTTTTAATGTGGGCGGTGTGCGGCCTGAGGTGATGGGAATTGGTCCGATAGCGGCCGTACCGCGTGTCCTCAAACGCGCCGGCATGACCCTGGACGATATCGACCTGATCGAACTCAATGAGGCATTTGCCGCCCAATCGGTGGCCGTGATTCGTGAACTCGGCATAAACGAAGAAATAACCAATGTCAACGGCGGTGCAATTGCGTTGGGTCATCCGCTGGGCTGTACCGGCGCGAAGTTGACGGTGCAGTTGATGCATGAGATGGGGCGGCGTGATGCCCACTTCGGCATGGTGACGATGTGTATCGGCGGCGGCATGGGTGCTGCGGGGATTTTTGAGCGTTTGAATTAGTTACTGGAGTCTGGCGAATTTCAGATTTGTCAA
>JAGRDI010000016.1:3710-4191 GCA_020432765.1 Anaerolineales bacterium
CAAATTGCACGGATGACATGAATTTAGGTTGGTTTTTCGTGCAGTAGGTGTTGTTGCGAAGGCGTAGAGGGCGTGCAGGGTATCTCTTTTTTTGGAATCCTTTGTGTCCTTTGCGCCTTTGCGCCTTGTCAGTGTAGGCTGGATTTCCAATCCACCACCACGCATTTGAATGCGCGACTAAAACAAGAAACCTGTTAAAACGGATTACCGACTTTAGTGCGTTTCAATGCACTTCCTTTTGTTAGCTGCGGATTTCAATCCGCAGCCCTCGTTGGTCAAACGGCGTACTCACTGGTTTTCTACTAACTGTCCTAAGATTTTTGCTGCCTCTTTTTTGCCTGCCTCAGTTCCTGTATTTTGGATATAGCTTGAAAGAGCATTGACTGTGTCTTGACCACCCAACTGCTGGAGCTTGGTTGCTGCCAGGTAACGCACGCCGCTGGATGGATCGTCTAAAGCGTGTATGAGCAAGGGCAGCGCC
>JAGRDI010000479.1:0-4111 GCA_020432765.1 Anaerolineales bacterium
TCCCACATCATTTGCTCAGCAAAGATATACCAATAAACATCCGGCGGTTGGCGCTGCCAGCTTGCGCTGTCCAGCGGCAGTTTAATTTCTGGCATAGTCAGCAAGGGCAAAGCGCTCAAGCTGTTGATCAGGGGCGGATGCTCTAAACTCAAACGCGGGTCACCGGTACGCAAAAACGCCAGACCACGTGCGATATGGTTTTGTTCGTCCATGGTTGGACTATCACCAACCAGGCTGTTTAATGCCAGGAACCAGAAAATGAGTACGGCCGTAACGGCCGTCCAAGTCATCCATTTGCGCTGCAATGTCATAGCGTATGGATTATAAGTGGCAAAGTTCAAAGTGGCATGTTTTGCTGATTGCAATAAAATTCACGCCTGATGCGTAAACATTGGTCAACCCTACTCAAACTCGCCGTCACTATTCTTGGACTAGGCATCGTCTTAACACGCTTCGATCCAGAGTTGATTGGTCTTATTCTCGTGCAAGCAAATTGGGCGTGGGTATTGGTCGGCTTCTTGCTGGTAAATTTCAGCCTCGTCCTGCGAGCCTATCGCTGGCTGATTCTCTTGCGTGGTTTACATGCCAGCATCCCATTTCGGCGTTTGGTCGAACTCTATTTCGTGGGCAACTTCTTCAACACATTCCTGCCATCGGGGTTTGGCGGCGATGTAGTACGCATTGTCGAAGCATCGCGTGAGGTAGACCCCGGTGTAGCCGCAGGATCAGTCATCGTAGACCGCATGACGGGCTTAATGATGTTATTCGCTTTGGCTTTGGCTGCACTGCCTTTTAGACCCGCAGACTTCCCGCAAGAGTTGTTTTGGGTGGTCGTGATTGTATGTGGGGTTGGCTTAATTGGCGGCTTTGTGCTCCTCGAAGGCAGTTTTTTACGCTTAATCACACGCTGGCTGCCGGCCAAGATCGCCGCTGCCGGCAATGGTTTTATTGATAAATTTACGCGAGCAGTCGACGAATGTGGCTGGCGAGCAATTGGCGGCGCAATGTTGGTGTCAATCCTATTTAATTTAATCCAGGCAGCGTGGTGGAAAGCAGCTGGTTTGGCGCTTGGGTTTGATATTCCCTACACGTATTATTTGCTGGTCGTGCCGATCCTCTCGCTAACTTTATTGCTACCATCAATTGGGGGATTAGGAGTGCGCGAGTTTGCCGCGCCACTGCTCTTTTCAGGTGCTGGCCTCTCCCCTGAACAGGCAATTGCATTAACGTTGTTGGTTTTTGCACTAGAACGCTTCTCTGGCATACTGGGTGGGCCTGTTTATATTTATACCACCTTACGCGACCGCAATAAACACAAACCAATCGTGCCCTCATCATAAATGAGGTGTTTTACTTCGATTCGGCCGTTGGATAATGCTGCCCAATAACATCAAACCCATACCCAGATAAATCATCACATCGGCTATATTAAAGATGCCCTGGCGAAACGGGGTTTCGATGAAATCCAAGACTTCCCCCACAAAAACGCGGTCAACCAGATTGCCCAATGCCCCCCCAATTAGCACTGCAACGCCAATGCGTGTGAGCCATTGCTCCGCAGGTAACTGAATCATATAGATCAACAAACCAACCACGACACCTACTGTCAACCAGCCAACATAGGAGCCAATGCCCTGAAATAAACCAAAGGCAACACCCTTATTGTAAGTTTCCTGCAAGGTGAAAAAGGAATTAAATTTTGTGGGACCATATGCAGCTAAATAGGCGGCTGCCCACCATTTGCTCAATCGGTCGGCAAAAAATGCAAGCAAGATAAAAAGATAGGGAATGTATTTCATTGTCGTTTTTTCGCCATCAGGTAATCGGCAACAACTTTTCGGAATTAAAGTCACTAAGGTACAAAATTTTGGGGTCTACAAATTTCCTTTAGCCCACCATAAACGCTGCAAAATAGTGACAAGCACAAGAATACCCATTAGCGTAAATAATTGAACGCTAAACTGCGGCAAGACGATAAATAAGCTGTAAAAAAAGATTGTGGCAGCACCACCAATCAGACCAGGAGGCATATTCACTGTAGTTAATTTTTCTGCCTGGCTCAGTCTGCGTTTTTCAAGGATAGCTGACAAATACATCCACGAAGCTGCATTGACATAATAAGTTGCGAGTAAGAAGATTAGCGCGTTAAATCCAGGTGCCGACGGCCGTCCCCAAACCAAACCAATCGGAATCAATGCATAGACAACAAAATCAACCAGGATGTCTACATAGCCGCCTAAATCGGACTGCGTGGCAGACATACGTGCGACCGTGCCATCCAACCCATCAAAAACCCGATTGAAAAACCAAAGGACGAAGGCGATACTATATAGGCGGTAAACAAGCACAACGGCCGTTGCCGCCCCAAACAACAAACCAATCAACGATAACCACAAAGGCGACACCCCACCCAACCCAGTTTGAGCAAGCATCACAAAAATTTTCTCTTTGATTACACGAAATTGGTTATCAAACATAATTGTTTTGGGCCACT
Organism: Anaerolineales bacterium; assembly: GCA_020432765.1. Lineage (GTDB taxonomy): Bacteria > Chloroflexota > Anaerolineae > Promineifilales > Promineifilaceae > JAACFF01. The sequence continues at coordinate 2,495 of JAGRDI010000479.1, forward strand.
GGCGTTTTTTATTTTACCAAAGGAGACTTGTCAGGTTTTGTGATCAATTTGCTCACATTCCATAGGTTTACCCATCGCAAACTCCATCTCCCCCGGCTAAATCTCGCCAACTGTCGCAAAGAGCCGGTTGATAATGCCGGGAATAAAGGTTTGTTGTCGTTTTTTGAAGGCAGTGTACACACCTGCAGCCAGTTCTTCAGGCGGTATACGCGCTGCTTCGCGGCTGTTATCAGGGCTGTAACGGCGGGCATAGGCAGTTCGGGTCGGTCCCGGATAAACTGTAAGCACATTGCGTCTTGCACCCATTGCTACACGCAAACTACGTGCATAAGCTGCAATGCCATCCTTTGTCGCTGCATAAACGGCCGCACCTGGATAACTCACATAATTTGACAACGAAGCCATAAAGACAAATGTACCTCTATCTGTCAGCAGCCGCTGCCGCAGCAGCAAAGCAGTCATCATTAGCGGTGCCTCCAAGTTGACATCCATAACCGCCTGTTGGCGCGGCAGTTGGGTTTGTGGAAAACTGCCTACATAGTTGATGCCAGCATTGTGAATGAAAACAGCTAGCGGTGCAAACGGCTGAATGGCAGCAACGACAGCCTGGCGACCAGCTTCTGTAGTCACATCCGCCTGAATCATATGCACGCGCGAGTTAGCTACCGCAAACTCGTCCTGGGTTAAAGCGATTTGTTGCGCATCCATATCCACGCCAACCACGCCAAATCCTTCTGCAGAAAAACGCCGCACCAATGCTTTGCCAATCCCAGCCGCAGCACCAGTAACCACACACCATTGCCTGCCCTTGCCTGCAGGTGGTCCATCTGGTTCCACACTCGCTTGTGACTGTCGCATACGGTTGTCTAACAAAGGTTTAGTGCGGCGGCCAGCCAAGTAAAAAAGTTTATTGCTGCGGCCAATTGTTACAGCAGGGCGCGAACTGGCAATCGCCTTAGTAATAGTGTTTGCTACTTTTGGGGCCGACGGAAAATCTTGCCACTGCATTTCGGCTTGCGAAATACCCATCTTAGCATGCATGCCTGTGTGCGTGGCACCTGGGCGAATAATTTGCACGCCAACATGTTGGTGTGACTCGGCACGCAAACTGCGTGCAAACCCTTCAAGGGCAGCTTTGGTTGCCGTATAAACAGCATAATCCGGTCCCGGCAAACCACTCATTACCGAGCTGATAAATACAAACTTACCATCTACTACGCCAACCCACGGCCAAATGGCATGCGTCAAGGCAATAGGCGCATAAAGGTTAACCGCCAACATATCGTGAATATTTTGTGGCTCTTGAACGGCCGCTGCACCATAATAACCAATACCTGCATTGTGAATGAACAAATCCAGATAACGCACAGGCTGGGTCGCCAAAAATTGACGAACACGCTCGGCAGCATTAGGCAACGCTAAATCTGCCTGCACATAATTTGATGGTGTATAGAAGGATTGATCTAACTCTGTAAGCGGTTTGCGGCCTAACATCCATACTTGTTGGCCTTTAGACCGGTAGTTGATGGCTAAAGCTCGCCCAATACCATCCGTTGCACCCGTGATAAAAATGTTTTTTTGTCTTGCCATAATGATATTATTGTTTGCATTCAGCCA
>JAGRDI010000479.1:4137-10746 GCA_020432765.1 Anaerolineales bacterium
TTCTTGTAGGTAATCGGCAACATTTTCTCTGATTTTAGTTTTGAAAAATTGTTGCCGCCAGCTTAAACTAAGCCAAGTTTAGGTCGGGTTTGTTGATTTCACAAGTTAAGCGATGCTTTAGGCGTCGTGTTACGCTCATCTCGCTTTAATTAAGCAAGAAACGATTCCATACTTCAACTATAAGTTGGTATAATCTTAATCCGATACAGCCTACATCGGATTACCTTGTCGAAGGAAAAATTGGTGTTTAGATGGAAGTATTCCAGGCATTGAAGTTAGCCCGGCGTAGTCCCTGGCGCTTGATTGTACCGCTTTTTTTAGGATTATTGTTAATTACCGGTTGTGAAAGGGAGGAACCAACACCGCAAGCAACGGCCGTTCCCACTCCTACAACAGCCGCCATTTCGCCTACTTCTTTACCAGCAAAAACCAATACAGCAACGCCCCCACCAACAGCCAACTTTAAAGGCATTCGCTTTGTCTACGACAGCGATCTTGTTGGTGTGTTAAACCAACCTCAATCACACACAGTGAGACCACCCGGCCAAAACGTTTCGCAAGGGCTGCCTGAATCCATCCACTTCACATTTGGTCCCCAAAATCATGATACAGAATTTAGTCCACACAATTCTCAGCTTTTCGTATTTCCACTTGAGCATTATGCGACCATGTCAAATGCAGCTGAAAAACGTATTAAAGCCTTACAGCAGCTCATTACTTCGCGCCAGCTTGAGGTAGATACACCATTACCCTTACTGCCGCTGCCAACAGGCAGTGAAACATTTCACAGCCATCCAAAACTGATTGAATTTGAAAATGGCTTTGGCATCAGTTATATAACTCAATATGATTTGGAACCAAATTTCATTACCAATGAGAATATTTTTTATACCTTTCAAGGAATTAGTGAAGATGGCAAATTTTATATTTCTGCTTTCTTCCCCGTCGATAATGCTGATTTACCCGCTAACCAAAATGACAGCGACAGTTCAGTTTTTCAAGATGTTAAATCCTGGAAAACCTACCGCAGTAAAACTGTTAGCGATTTAAACGCAGCTTCTGCCGATGAGTACAATCCAAACCTGGATATCCTTGATCGGATGATGGCATCGTTGCAAGTTACTCCCGAAGATTCATTCCCAACTGAACTCATGCAAGAGTATGCTTATTTCCCAGGGGTTATGTTGGGCTATAATCCTAGTTTGATAGAAAAGGTGAAAACAGAATCAATTCCTGCCTATTTCCAAGCAGAAAATCAACCACCTATAATGTTAACAGGTGTGCCTGATACCATTCGCTTTCTCTTAGAACCACATGGAGGACAACAGATACGGCCGTCGACGTTAACCATCAATCCAATTCGCGATTCTGATGGCAATTTCTTTGCGGCACTCCCTGAATCATTTACCCAAAATATTAACGATCTTGAAACCCGCTTAGGTGCAGCAGAATCCCAACCCAAACCAGGGCAAACCCATCTCCATCGGCTTAATTTCCAAAGTGGCATTGGCATACGGGCACTTATCTATCAACCACAAGATGGCGCAACACCTGTCCATTACAACTTTGAAGGCGTGACACATGATGGCAGATATTATGTAAATTATGATCAATCACTCGAAGCACCTGCATTCCAAGGTGCAACTGAAGAACCCGATCTTGAAACCCTCACTACACTATTACAAAATCAAGCCATAACAACATTTAGCCCGGATATCAATGCACTTGATCGCATGCTGCAATCCTTAGCCGTCGCAGCAGATGCCAGCACAACATCTTCAATTCCCGAAAATCCGGCCGACTGCCAAAACGAGGCCGATTTTATTGGTGATGTGAATTTTCCTGATGATGAAATTATTGAACGCGGTGACACCTTCACCAAAATTTGGCGCGTACGCAACAGCGGCGATTGTACCTGGACACCGGCTTACCAAGTCGTTTTTGATGAAGGGAATCTGTTGGAATGGCAGCAGCATGAACTACTTAATATTACGCCACCGGGGAGTACGGCAGATATCAGTGTCACACTTATTTCACCAGAGGAAGCCGGCAGCTATCAAACCTGGTTCCGGTTAGCTGATGAAACAGGTACACCCTTCGACAAACGTTTTTATGTCCAGTTCGAAGCGCCCGAACCAGCCCAAACTTTGCCGGATTTCGGGGTTATTGAAGGCTCAATTAGCTTTCCAGCAGGCACCCCACCAGCACTCACAATTTATTTCTTGCGCACAGACGGCAATGAACGCTACGCGTTGGAAACCGAATCCGGCTGGACTCGTTATGTCAACAGTATTCCAATCGGCCACTATTTTGTTTTTGCACGTGTAACGGGCGACAAGAGTAATTTTGGCGGTGGATTTACAAGGGCAGTCGAATGTGGCTTAACCGCCAATTGTAATGATCATGATCTGATACCCGTTGAAATAGAGGATGGCAAAACCGCACGCGGCATCGACATCACTGATTGGTATGCACCAGCAGGCACTTTTCCGCTATCTTCAGATTAAGCCCTAGAAATCTCCTGCATAAATCCCAATTTACCATTATAATTTAAGCCGAGCTTTGAAAATCATTCATGCAGGGCGATGGTGAGATCAGCTTGTTCCATCAATTCATAAATCGCCTAAGGAAGAGGCTTTATGCAGACCATGTATTTGGACATCTCTGTTCCGAGAATTGCCATCACGAAGCTCTTAGGGCGTGTCTGGCCAGGAGCCTATTTCAGTGTCCTTTCTCCGCTGCACCTTGTCGACATCCCCGACCCACCTTTGGCTGACCCAACTTGGGTGCGCGTTAACAATCGTTTATGTGGCATCTGCGGCAGCGATTTACATCAGCTTTTTGTAGATGCAGGGCTGGATGTAGCACCCACGGCTTTGCCCGCACATAAACGCATTTATCTGGGTCATGAGATGGTCGGCGATGTAGTAGAGATAAGCACGGCCGTTTCTACCCTAAAACCAGGTGACCGTGTTGTACGCTGGGGACGCGCTGATGATTGTCTGTCACGCGGTCTAACAGAACTGTGTCCACCTTGTCAAAAAGGACATCGCGTTTTATGTCAACATGCCTCCGAACCCAAAGCACATGCGCTCATCGGCGGTGGCTTTAGCAGCAGTTTTATCACGCCGGCAGCATCCTTAGTGCGCGTCCCCCCCCAACTCAGCGATGAAGCCGCTATCTTCACCGAACCATGCGCGGTGGCAATTCATGCCGCCGCTCGTCACCCGCCAAATCCTGGCGACAAGGTATTGGTTTTAGGCTGCGGCACAATTGGTTTCCTACTGATTCAGGCGATTTTGGCATTGCAACCAGATTGTGAGATAACGGCTGTTGCACAATTTGCATGGCAAGCCAAGATGGCACGTGGGTTTGGTGCGCATAACAGCATATTGACGGGAGTTGATGACTATACGACAATTTCCGACTTGACGGGTGCAAAACTGTATAACGGCCGTGGCAGCAATCGGATGTTGATCGGTGGTTTCGATCTTATTTTTGATGTTGTTGGCAATCCGGCAACACTCAATCATTCAATGCGCTGGGCGCGTGCAGGCGGCACCGTTGTACTGGTCGGAGTTCATTTACACCGCATGAAATTGGATGTGACCCCCATCTGGTACCAGGAGGTTGATTTAATAGGCGCAGTCGGCCACGATGTTATTCACTGGCATGGACAGCAAATTTCCACATTTGATCTGGCAATCCAATGGATGCTTGATGGCACGTTTAATCTGAATGGTATGCTCACACACTGTTATCCGCTGGCAGCTTACAGAGCAGCTTTTGGCATGGCATTAGATAAACATGACGGCCGTTCAGTCAAGGTTGCATTTGAGTTTGAGTGATAGCTGCAACGAATGGGCAAAAGATGAATTTAACCACTGGACTCTGGCAAAAAATAGATTTGTCAATTTTCCTCTCTGGAAGCAAACATGATTTCAAACAAAAAAGTTGACAAATCTCTCTGGAAAAACAAAAAACGCCAGAGTCTTGTAATCATTTTGCCAAATTAGAAATAGTTTTGGGATCATATCAAAATAAGAGCAATGCACAGTATCTGAGTGTAAAAACTGTTTCTCTTGGATCTCTGTGGTGAATTTTTTTAGGAGACAACACGCGCCGCAGCGCACCAGCAAATGAATGAAAGCTGTAGCGCGATTTGATAAATCGCGTATCGAATTACCAATTCGATTTACACAGGAGGAAAAATGGCAGCAATTGATCAAACACCCAACACATTTCCAGAAGTAACACGGCGAGAACGTTGGTCGTGGTATTTTTATGATTTTGGCAATTCGGCTTATGCGGCAGTGGTACTGCTGGCGGTTTATTCAGCGTATTTTCAGGGTCAGGTTGTTGGTGGAGCTGAAGGTTCGCGTTTATGGGGTTTGTCAGTGGGGATCGCGATGCTGGTTGTGGCAGTGACATCACCAATTTTAGGTGCGATTGCGGATTATTCGGCTTTTAAGAAGCGTTTTTTGTTCTTTAATACGGCCGTTGCCATCCTCTTCACCGCTGCCCTCTTTCTTGTCGAACCTGGGCGTGTGTTTATCGGTGTCTTGTTTTTCATCCTCGCTGAAATTGGGTATCGCAGCTCCCAGGTCTTCTACAATTCACTGCTCACCGAAATCGCCAGCCCGGCGGAACGCGGGCGTGTCTCTGGCAACGGTTGGGCAATTGGCACTGCCGGCGGCGTGATTTGTTTGCTGATTATTCTGCCGCTGATCGTGATTTATGATAACACCTTTGTCGTACGCCTGAGCATGATAATAACGGCCGTATTCTTTGCGCTTTCGGCCGTACCCATCTTCCTCTGGCTGCCTGAACGTACGCCCGGCAAAAAAATCCCTGCTGGTAAAAACTACCTCAAAGTCGCCTTCGAACAATTAGGCCATACGATTCGCACCGCCAGCAATTTCAAAGAATTTCTCAAATTTATGCTTGCCTTCCTGATCTACAATGATGGCGTCATCATGGCGCTCGACTTTGCCGCCATCATCGGGGCAGTCTTATTTGGTCTCGATCAACAGCTATTGATTGTCTTTGTCATTGTTGTACAAATCACCAACGTGATTGGCGCCTTTTTGTTTGGCATCTTGGTAGACAAAATCGGTGGCAAAAAATCACTCTATATTGCGCTTGTGTTGATGATCATCGCGGTATTCTGGCTCTTTTTCAACCAGACTCAGGCCGGCTTTTTCATGATTGGCGCACTTGCGGGTGTAGCCATGGCTGGCATTCAATCGGTCAGCCGCACAATGGTCAGCTTTTTTAGCCCACCTGACCAAAGTGCCGAATTTTATGGCTTTTTCGCCGTTGCTGGCCGCACTTCTTCATTTATTGGCCCCACAGTCTATGGTCTGGTCGCTGCGCAAGCTGCCTTTTGGTACCAAAGCCAGGGACAGAATGTCGTTCTTGCCGAACAATCCGGACAACGCGCCGCCATTCTGACCATTGCTGCCTTTTTGATTATCGGCATGGTTTTGCTCAGTTTCGTGAACGAAGATAAGGCGCGTGAAGCAGTCAACTAAAATGTGAATGTCCAACTAAGCTGATATATATTATTCAAAAAATATCTATCAGAAGCATGATGCCTGACTAATCTATTTATGAAAGTAAAAATTTGTGGTCTGACCAATCTGGATGACGCGCTGTTTGCCGCCAAGGCCGGTGCTGATTATTTGGGCTTTATTTTTTATGCGCCCAGCAAACGCTCGATTACACCTGAAGCCGTCATACCGATCATCAAGCAGCTGCACAGCTTAGAAAAATGTCCTGTTTTGGTGGGTGTGTTTGTAAACGAAACGGCCGTCCACATGGCAAAAATTCTAGATAACTGCAACCTCGATCTAGCGCAGCTCAGCGGCGAGGAAGTACCTTCCATCATTGGCGACAAAAAATCACCGCTGTACGGCCGTGCCTACAAAGCATTACGGCCTGCATCTTATGTTGAAGCCGAGGTGGATGCAGAATGGTTTCGCAGCCCGCAGAACCTACGGCCGTCACTGCTCATCGACACCTATCACCCCACTCTGCGCGGCGGCACCGGCCAAACCGGTGATTGGGCGTTGAGTGCCAAATTGGCAGAGAAATTACCTGGCCTGATGTTGGCGGGTGGCTTGTCGCCCGAGAATGTGACTGAAGCGGTGCAACAGGTACGGCCGTATGCTGTTGATGTCGCCAGTGGCGTCGAAGCTAAACCCGGAATAAAAGATCACAAACTGGTCCAAGCCTTTATTCAAAACGCAAAAAGCATAACACGAACGGAAAAGAATTGAGACAAAGATTTTGGCTATTTTCCTTTCTATCCGCGTTTACCCATTAATCCACAGCTCCAGTCTTGTCAAAGTAAGCTTCGACGCCATCTTTGATGACACCGCTGGCAACAAGTTGGCGCACGTTTTCGATGTGTGGCGACAAAACCACATCCTCAGAGATAAATGGGACTTTTTGACGGATTAGTTGGTAAGTAACGGCCGTGCCCTGGCCCATACAGCCAACATCCATCCCCATTTCGCGGCAGCGAAAATCAATACCCTGCGCTGCCAGCAGCAGTTCAATTGCCACAATCGTCTCAACATGCTTCAAAATCTGCCACGCCTGGCG
>JAGRDI010000480.1 GCA_020432765.1 Anaerolineales bacterium
CAGCCATAAATTTTATAAGGAAAAAGTAAAATGAGTTATGAAAGAGAAGAAAGTAAGGCTGAAGGTGTAGAGATGAGTGGAGGCACACAACAAAATAAATTACCTATCCTACTAGCATTAATCGTGATGTCTATGTTGTTTGTGGTTGGTTTATTATCTGTTTTGTCACCCACAGCTGTTGCGGCAGAAACGGCCGTTCCAGATGCTGTTTTTCCTGTAATCGCTGATTTTGAAGGTGGGGTTCCAAATGGCTTTTTTGCCTATGGTGATTTTCCTACCATATCGCTTAACTTTGATGTCGTGACCGTTGCTGATAGCGATGCTGAGGCGCTGCCCGGCCAGGTGGGTGACAATGATGTTTTCTCAGCAACAGTTGATGTATCGACATGGGCTGGTTTTGGTGCTGGACTTGCCCCCGCACAGGATTGGAGCGATTACGATGCTGTCAGTCTATGGTTCTATGGCGAAAACTCCGGTACAACACATGAGTTTGAAATCCAGACCGTATCTGCCGATGATCGTCGTGCCACATTTGTGGACAATTTTGTCGGCTGGCAACAAATTATTCTACCATTCTCGATGTTTGGGGCAGGTGGAGCCTATGACGTGTCACAAGTTGACAACTGGGTCTTTGTACTAGACGGTACGATCGGTGCGTTCAAACTAGATAATATTGAATTGGTCAATTTACAGCCATTTGCCGATTTCGAAGGTGGGGTTCCTGAGGGCTTTTTTGCCTACGGTGATTTTCCCACTATAACGCTTGACTTCGATGTCGTGACCGTCGCTGATAGTGATGGTGATGCCGTACCTGGCCAGGTAGGGAACAATGATGTTTTCTCGGGAACAGTCAATGTGCCCACATGGGCCGGTTTTGGTGCGGCTTTTAATCCGGTTAAGGATTGGAGCGACATGCAGGGTATCAGTTTCTGGTTCTATGGTGAAAATTCCGGTACAACCCATGAATTTGAGATTCAAACGGTACAAGGGGATGATCGTCGGGCGACGTTCATTGATAATTTTACGGGCTGGCAACTAGTTGTTCTCCCATTTTCAACATTTGGCAGCACCCCCTATGATGTCACGCAAGTTGATAACTGGGTCTTTGTTCTCGATGGCACCATTGGCTCGTTTAAGATGGACAATGTTGGCGTCTATGGCGATGCTGGCAATATCACGCTTAAAGTCGCATTTGAGAGTAGTGAATACAATGTATTGGAAGGCGGTACGGCCGATATAACGGCAACGCTGAATGTCCAACCCACTGAAACAGTTACGGTTAGTTATGCCACCAGCGATGGCACGGCCACTGACGGCAGCGATTACACAGGCACAACGGGTGAACTGGTTTTCGACCCGAATGAAACCACACAAACATTTAACGTCGAAACCTTTGACAACAACGACAACGATGACGAACGAACCGTCATTTTGACCTTGTCCAATCCAGTTAATGCCGAACTAGGTGCGCCCAACCCGGCTACCCTCATTATCGGTGACGACGAAACCGATTCACCTTCCGGCAAAAACGTGATCATTGAAGATTACGAGACCAGCGAAATTGTGAGCGGGACAGATGTTGACGGAAATGTGGTTGGTTACGATTTTTTCCAGGGCGGATCTTCTACCGTCGCTGTTGAAATCACAGATGTATTACCAGCCCCAGTGCCTGGTTCCGGCGCCGGCAACAAGGCACTAAAAGAGCATCTGTTTGTAACCTCTGGCTCCTTCTCTGGTTTTACCTACAAATTTACCAACGCCGCAGTCGACGAATGGGTGCCACAAGATTGGAGCAGCTACGCTGGTTTTGGCTTCTGGCTCTATGGCAACAACACCGGCAGCGTCATCTTCATCGATATCCTCGATAACCGCAACCCAGGGTCAACAACAGACGATGCTGAGCGCTGGTCACTCGACATCAACGACGATTTCAGCGGCTGGCAATACTTTGAATTTGGCTGGGATGAGTTTAATCGCAAAGACATAGGCAACGGTGCGCCTAACGATGGCTTCAACCTGGACGAAGTTCACGGCTATGCCTTTGGCGGCTTCGGTGCAGCGCCAATGGATCATGATTATTACATTGATGATGTCAGTCTCGTCGTACGCGTCGATGTCATTGACAATTTCGAAGATGGGCTGCTACCCACGGGGACTGATCCAGATGGTATACCGATCGGCTATTATACGGTTGCCGGTGGCGGTGGGGCAATTGATATTTCCATTACGGATACGCCGCCTGCCCCAGTACCAGGTACGGCCGCTGGCAACAAAGTGCTTGACGAGAATATGACCTTACCATCTGGCGCCTTTGCCGTATTCGTCAATGCCTTTACCAACGAGACAGTTGATGAATGGGTTCCTGTCGATTGGGTTGGCTATGAAGGTGTATGTTTCTGGCTTTACGGAAACAACACGGGAGGTATTTTGTTCCTCGATGTGCTCGACAATCGTAATCCTGGCTCGACCAGCGATGACGCTGAGCGGTGGAGTGTCGATATTCCCGATGACTTTGATGGCTGGCAGTTCTTCCAATTCACTTGGGATGAACTCAACCGAAAAGAAATTGGCAATGGCGTACCCAATGATGGCTTCAACCTGACTGAAGTACATGGTTATGCCATCGGCGGCTTCGGCTCAGTTGACATGGGCACCCACAATTATTATCTAGACAACTTCGCTGTCTGGGGCAATTCAGGGGCTGACATTCCCTTGTCCGTCGATTTCGCCGCCAGTAATTATGAAGTTGTAGAAGGCGAAACGGCCGAACTTATCGTTGAACTCAACCGTGAGGCAGCAGAACCAGTCACTGTCTCTTACGCAACGGCCGAAAGCCAGGCGATTCCGGATCGTGATTTCGTCCCAGCTTCCGGTGATGTTGTCATTCCTGCAGGCGTGATGACCGCGACTGTTTCTGTCGAAACGATTGACAATACGAAATATGACCGTGATAAGGGCGTTATGGTGGTATTACATGCGGCCGATAACGCAGAACTTGGTTTCCAACGCCAAACCCGCCTGATGATTTTAGATGACGAGTTGCCGGACGCGACTTTGCTCGATGATTTTGAAGGGTTTCATTCTTACCAGTCAGAGGGCGACATCGACCTCGCTGTAACTGAGATCATGCAAGGTAATGCTGATGAAGTTCCTGGGCAGGACACATACGAGCAAGTGCTTGACGTCACATACAATACCGATGCCGGCCCGGCCAGCTTCAGTCGCAGCTTTGTCGAACCTATGGATTGGACAACCTACACGGGACTCAAATTCTGGTTTTATGGCAGTAATTCCGGTGAAACATACACCGTTGAACTGCAAGACAATCAGGCCGCGACAACGGCCGATACGCCCGCCAACGAATGGGTCATGGTGTGGTCAGACGAGTTTAACGACCCGGTTGGTACACAACCCAACCCCAACTACTGGACATATGAACTTGGTGACGGCTCATTGAATGGTATCCCTGGTTGGGGTAATGGTGAATTCCAGCATTATACAGACGATTCAGCTAACGCAGCCACGGATGGTGCTGGCAACTTGGTCATGACGGTAGACAAACTGCCAGCTGATACAGATCTTGTTTGTTACTACGGTCCGTGTGAGTACACATCCGCACGCTTGATCTCGTGGTACAAAGCTGAGTTTGAATACGGCCGTATCGAGTCACGCATCAAAGTGCCGCCAGGAGAGGGTGGTCTGTGGCCGGCATTCTGGTCATTGGGCACCAATATTGACGAAGTTGACTGGCCGCAAACCGGTGAGATCGACATCATGGAGTATGTCAGCCGCGTACCCAACGAAATATTCGGTACAATACATGGCCCTGGTTACTCTGGCGGCTCGGCCTTCGGCGCACCCTACGATTTCGGTGTACCTGTCGCCAATGAGTATCATACCTTCGCCGTTGAATGGGGACCGGACGAGATTCATTGGTACGTTGACGGCATCAACTACCACAACGCTGTACCAGCAAATGTAGACCCCAATGAGTGGGTTTTCAACCATCCGTTCTTCCTTCTGTTAAACGTGGCCATCGGTGGCAACTTTGGTGGGGCAATCAGTCCTGACATTGTGTTCCCGCAGGAGACATTGGTCGATTATGTGCGGGTTTATCAAGCACCCAATTCGGCCGAACGCTTTGAAGCTACCTTTGTAGATGATTTTAGCGGTTGGCAGGAAGTGGCAATCGGATTTGACGATTTCGCACGCAGCAGCATGCAGCCGCCCAATGCACCTAATGATGGGCTGGGGCTTGATGCAGTGTGGGGGTATGGTTTTAAGATGCCGATGGATGATGGGACGCATAGTCCAACAACTGTGGGCGCGTTTAAGTTAGATCAAGTACACCTAGACACGGAAACAACTGCAGTTGCCTTTAGCAGCGCGGGAGGCAATCTCGCCATCAATGGTTTGCAGCAATGGCTGATTCCTCTTTTGATGATCTTGTTAATTACAGTATTATTTGTAGGCTTGACTTACAGAAATAAACTGCGTGCTTAGAGAATTTGTGTAATTAGTTCATGGGGGGAGCCAAAACCGCCCTGACATTGAGCATGTAGTGGCCA
>JAGRDI010000481.1 GCA_020432765.1 Anaerolineales bacterium
AGTCTGCGCTCCATTTTCATTCATTTGTTGGTGCCGCGCAGCGGCGTGGCGTCTCCTATTTAGAAACGCAAAATTGCTTCTCAAAGTTCCTCTATACATACAGTGCCAGGCACCTACTTAACGTTGCGAGTAAATCAAACATACCCATATCAATTATTCGACCAAGACCGACCCTAAAATTTGGCGATCACCAACTAAGTTACCGGCTTCATCGGCGATATGCAAGCGCCGCCCACCAACCATGTCATACAAGCCAACCTCGATCAGGTACGTACCTGGTGGCAAATCAGGTGGAATTTGCATGCGGTAGGGATCAGTTGCTTGTTGGCCCGGCAGCCATTTTGGAATCCAAAGATGTGTAGGCATGGCACCTCCGAGTGGCGTGTAATCGAGGGCGACAATCGGTTGGTTAGCCAGGTCAATTAGATGTACAAATACGGTGTAACTTTCTTCTGCTTTAGCTAAACTTTGCCAGCGTAAATTCAAATTGATAATGTCACCCGGTTGCACCTGGATAGGTTCTTGCCACGGTGCTGTGACGTGCTGTCCATTGCTGCTGGCGGTAGCAGCGACTAAGCCCAATCGCTGCCGGAAATTGGCCAATAAATGCTTGGTTGTGATGGGATGCTCTTGGCCTGTGACAGTGAGTGTGCCCAATGCGCGTTCAATGCCGCTGTCGTTGTCTGTGCTTAGGTTTTTGAGGCTGACCGTGATGGGGTAATCGCCAGTAGGTAGTGTATGTGGTAAAGCGAAATCAAAGCGCTCGACGATGATTTCACCTGGCTGCCAGTTGGGGGTGGTCAGATGACTGTCGGTGGTAAAGGGGAAGCTGAGATCGCCGATACTGATAACCGGCACATAATAATCATTCGTGCCAGCAGGGGATTGCATAGCGAGAATGAGCGAGATGTAATCACCGGCGCTAACGGCCGTTTTGGGCAGCAAATACCCCACAAGCTCAACCTCATCCCCTTGCGCTGTTACAGGAATCAATTCGGCGGGCAATGTCGTGTCACCCGGTTCCACAACTTGATAGAACGGGCCAAACGGCCGTAAACGGAAGCCCGCCTCCACGATCTCACGTCGATAATTACTCAGATACACGGGACCGCCGGGCAGGAAATCAAAAACATTTTCCAACCAGGTGCGTGCTGTAGAAACATATTTAGGACGTATATCGGCAGGATCGGGCCAGCGTTCCTCGACGAATTGGGTATACCATAACGGTGTCATATGTTCCCAATCATTTAACAAGACAGCACCTTCACCTTGCCCCTCAAATTCAGTAAAAACTGCCTCCACGTAAGCATCACCCTCATCATAATCCCGCAGTGAAACGGGGGCGACGTTTGTGACGATTTGAGCGATTGGTCCCAGTAAAAACAGCGCTCCAATCAATAAGCCTAATGCTACAGTTTTCATTTGTAGGCGTACCTGGATGTAAAAAAGCAGCACAAAAAAGCCGACTCCAGCCAATAAGCCGATGATCAGTTGTAGACCTAAGGCATAAGCCATAATATCTTGTGCTTTGAGACTGATGACAAAGGCGTAATTGCTAATGAAGGCGAGGATATAAAGTAAGATGGGTAAAGTTGGCGAGATTTGGCTGGGGGCTTTGCCGCTGCGCCGTTTGATAAACCGTTCCAGCAGCGGCCATAAAGTGCCTAATAATGCCAAAAAAATGACGACTAATGAATATTGCAGGCGCAAAATCGACCAAAAAACGAGGGTTCGTGCGGGTTGTTCAACGAGTGAATAATAAGGCAAAGCTTCGGTGATGCCACGCCCCAAAACATGATCTAGAAAACCGTTTAGAGTGTTGAGCGTGTGCGGCCCGACGATGGGCTGCATGCTGCTGCGAATCGGCAGGTAGAGCCATAAACTCAAGCCTAACAAAGCAAACACAAACATTTTTATGATTGTACGCCACTCTTTAAGGATTGACGGCCGTACCAATACAACAAACAGCCCATATGCCACAAAAGAAAAGACGGTCAGCGGATGATGCGTAACACCTAAGCCGGCCGAAAAACAAAAAACAAACAACCATTTATGTGAGGCAGTTTGCCCATCGACTATTCGGTTTTGATCGGCCAATTTTTGATTGGCCCACCAGCGTGTTAAGAAAAAAAGGTTGGCAGCCAAGAAGGCGGCTGTGATAATGTGGGGGTTGGCATGAATCGCGTGCTGCCAGAAGTTAACGGCCGTCGCCACCACCAAAGCCCCAAAAACGGCCGCAAATTCTGCCCATAATTTGTTTAGTGTGGGAACGGCCGACTGCGCTAATGTGTGTACCGTGCCATAAACAAACAACGCCGCCGCAGTTGCCGCTGCCGCCGACAGTAAATGCATGCGCCACGGGATTTCGCCAAAAGGAATCAAGGTCTGGAACAGTTTGCCCAACAGCGTGATAAATGTGTAGCCGGGTGGATGTGCGATTCCCAGCACATTGGCCACAAAGGTGTATTCGCTCGGATCGCCCAAAACAAGCGATTGCCCAAGCGTCACCAGATATAAAATTGGAATGATAATCAGTACAAGGCTGACCGGTATTTTTTTGATGACGTTTAGCATATCTATAAGGTGGCAAAGTGGTAAGGTTACAAAGTAACGGCTTAAATTTTTGATTTTGCAACTTTTAAACTTTGCAACTCTTTATCTAATAATTGATCGTAAACGGCCGCTGTCTCTTTTGCTGCCCGTTGCCAACTGAACTTTTGTGCTTGAACCAATCCCAGGTCTTGCCGCTGTGCATATTCAGTACGGTCTGTGAGTAAATGTCGGATAACGGCCGTCATTTCATCTATATTAGTGGGATCAAAGTATACGGCCGCAGCGCCGCCAACTTCTGGCAAACTGCTGCGGCTGCTGGCTGCCACCACCTGCCCACAAGCCATATGCTCCAAAATCGGCAGGCCAAAGCCTTCATACAAACTGGGCTGCACAGCCAAATCAGCGGCGGCTAACACGGCGGGTAAATCTACATCTTCCACCCAACCCAAATGCTGCACGTAATCTTGCAAACCATCAGCTTCGATTTTGGCGAAGAAATCGTCATAAAGCCAGCCTTTACTGCCGACCAGCACCAATTGTAAATCAGGAAAATCGCCATGCAACAGCTTGAGTGCTTCAAGCAAACGACTCAGGTTTTTGCGGGGTTCGATGGTGCTTAAATGGATCAGGAATTGTTTGGGCAAGTTATAGGTTTGGCGTGCGCGGGTTATTTGGGTGGGCGACGCCCGTTTAAAAAGTGACGATGCCGCTTCATAGACCACATGAATTTTGGCCGGGTCAATATCATAATGCGTGATGATGTCTTGTTTAGTCGCCTCGGACACGGCAATGATCGCGTCGGCACGGCGGCAAAACAACGGCATCGCCAGGTTCAAATACCAATAGTTCAGCTTTTTGTGATATTCGGGATAAAGCTTGTAGATGAGGTCATGAACGGTTAACACAGTGGGCACGCCGCGCAGCGGCATCAGCAAATGTTCGGTACTGTGGAACAGCGCTGCATCTGGTACCAAGCGTTTGAATGAAAGCCGTGCCATCTGGCCCAAAAGCACAGCCATGCGCCACGGTTTGTAGCCGTGTTGGATATGGCGTTGGGGTGTGGATGCAGGCAGCGTTGGGGGGAAACGGCCGTTGTTGCCCAAATTATAGAAAACCCCAAACCGTTCTGGTTGCTGCGCAATGAGTGCCTGCGCTAACCGTTCACTATAGCGCCCTAAACCTGCACGGCTGTGTACGGCCGCAGAAATATCCACATAAATCATAAGCCCCAAGTTTAACAGCCAAGTACACAACAGGGTAACATCCTTAGGGGAATATTGGGTATATGATTGGAAAACGTAGCATACCGGTCAAAATTTAGTTGACATTTTGACTAAAACCTTGTACTCTCACTTAATTCCAAGAGGTGACGAATATATGACAGAGTAGGATAACCCCACCCCCCATAACGATTTGATAATGCCCATTCGGGTGTTGTTACTATTTTATTATCTCTAATCGTTTGGAGTTATCTGTCATGCTTACCGTTCACCAACTATCAAAATCTTTTAACCTGAAAACTTTATTTACTGATGTCACCTTCAGCGTCAATCCTGACGATCGTATTGGCTTGATTGGGCCAAATGGCTGTGGCAAGACGACCTTGCTGCGCCTGATCACCGGGGCGGAGTCGCCTACGTCCGGCACTGTCAGTTATGCTCCCGATTTACGCATTGGCTATCTGGCACAGGGCTTTGAGCCGGACCCACAGGCAACCGTAGACAGCATCATCAAAACGGCCGTTGGCTCGATTGATGCGTTAGAAGCGGACTTGCTGCATCTGGCGCAAGCTTTGGCAGAAAATCCTGGTGACACGGCCGTACAACAACAATACGATGCAATCCTGGCACGCTTGTCCCGTGCTGATACAGGTCGGGCGGCTCAAATCATCAAAGCGTTGGGCCTTGATGCGGTGGATCCCAATTTGCCAGCGGGCTTGTTGAGTGGTGGCCAAAAAACACGCCTGGGTTTGGCTTTGACACTCTTGGATGACCCTCAACTATTATTACTCGATGAACCCACAAACCATCTTGACATTGGCATGTTGCAATGGTTGGAGGCGTGGCTGGCAGCATTTTCGGGGGGGATGCTGCTTGTTTCACATGATCGTGCATTCTTGGATCAAATCTGTAACAAAATCCTTTTCCTTGATCCTCAAAAGCGACAAGCGCGTGAGTATGCTGGTAATTACAGTGCCTATTTGGCGCAATGGCAGCTTGAGCGTGATAAACAAATGGCTGCCTACCTGGATCAGATTGCTGAAATCAAGCGCATTGAACAAGATATTGCGCAGGTACGCGCTAGTGCTAGTGCCTCCGAATATGCCTCGATCTCGCCGAAAAAGGGCGGGGAACGGATGAAAGAAAAGGGATTCAAGGATTATGTGCGTAGTTCGGCAAAAAAGAAGGCTAAAAAAGCGAAAGCACGCGAAGCTAAATTAGATCGTTATCTGGAGTCGGATGAGCGTGTTGAAAAGCCGGCGCGTAGTTGGCAGATGCGTCTTGACTTGGATACGGCCGTATCCCTCGGCCGTTCGGTCATGCATTTGGAAAATCTTACAATCGGCTACATCCCAGAAAGTCCCTTGTTACACATCGAAGACTTCTATGTACAATCTGGACAGCGTATTGTGTTAACCGGCGAAAATGGTACTGGCAAGACAACGTTGTTACGCACCATTGCCGGTCAAATCCCGCCATTGGTAGGTGAGATAAATTTAGGCCCCAGCGTGCAGCTAGGATACATGTCCCAAGAACAAGAACTGCTTGATCCAGCACTGAGTCCGGTGGAAACTCTGCGCCTGCACAGCAGTGGCTCGGAAACAGAAATCCGCACTTTTTTGCACCAGTTTTTGTTTGCAGGCGATGAACCTTTGAAAGCCAATCGGCTTTTGAGCTATGGGCAGCGTGCGCGTCTGGAATTGGCGCTGCTGGTGGCGCAAGGTTGTAACTTCTTGCTCCTGGATGAACCCATTAACCACCTCGACATTCCCTCACGCGAAATGTTTGAACAGGCACTGCTCGGATTTGAAGGCACAACCCTTTCAG
The DNA here is from genome assembly GCA_020432765.1 of Anaerolineales bacterium. Taxonomy (GTDB): domain Bacteria; phylum Chloroflexota; class Anaerolineae; order Promineifilales; family Promineifilaceae; genus JAACFF01. Next base: position 5,601 of record JAGRDI010000481.1, read on the forward strand.
TTGTTCATGATCGATACTTTATTGAACGCTTTGCAACAGAGGTTTGGTGGCTTGAAAATGGGATAATTCGACGCGAGATGCGCTGAAAAAACAACAAGTTAGGATGCCATTGGCAATGCTAACAATGTTTCTACCAAGGAATACTGCAATTGATTTGCGCCTAATTTGTGGGCTAATGTTTGCGACAGATTATCAATGTCACTTTGCCATGTTACAATTGCCTGTATGACATCTTCGAGGTTTTCTTCATGTGCCAATTGCCAATGAAAAGGTTTGTTATGACGTACAGCTTCGGCAAATCGTTTGTAGCCTCTGATAATTGCACCTACAATTTGATCGGTTTCCATATGTCGCCGCACAAGAACGCCATTGCCAATATCAATTGCGTAGCCAGGTTGGGGTGCTGCATAGTTAATGAGTAGGTCTAATTCATCTGATTCCACATCATAACCTAAAGAATGGATTTCATATTTCATAATACCCTCTGATGCCAACAACTTTGATAAAATTTCATCCAAAATCCACCGGTTTGGCGAACGTATTTTATACTAACCCGTAAAATGTAACCTATCATATCGGGGTTGTCTATATCCACG
>JAGRDI010000482.1 GCA_020432765.1 Anaerolineales bacterium
CAACTGTTAGATCGGAGTGCTGAATTGTGGAATATGTATGGTCCGACTGAAACAACAGTCTGGTCTACTATTTGCCGCATCCAAGACAAAGCCGACACAATCACAATCGGCCGTCCCATTGCCAATACGGCCGTTTACATCTTTGATGCCCATATGCAGCCGGTACCTATTGGCGGTGTGGGTGATCTATATATTGGTGGTGCGGGTGTGGCACGTGGTTATCTCAATCGGCCGCAACTGACTGCTGAACGTTTTGTAGATGACATCTCAGGTGAATCCAAACTCTATAAAACGGGTGATTTGGCACGTTATTTGCCAGACGGCCGTATTCTATTCTTAGGGCGGGTGGATTTCCAGGTGAAGATACGCGGCTATCGCATTGAACTGGGTGATATTGAAGCCGCATTGGCACGGCATACGGCCGTTGCTCAAAATGTTGTTACTGTCAGCGAAGATGCATCTGGACAAAAACAGTTAGTTGCCTATATCGTGGCCCGATCAGAAATGATTATGCCAAATGCAGCGCAGCTGCGTGATTTTCTGCGCATGGATTTACCAGAATATATGCTGCCTGCGCATTTTATCCACTTACAAACACTGCCACTAACACCTAATGGCAAAATCGATCGGCGCTCATTGCCAGTGACTTCTAAAGACATAACTCAACCTGACACAGAGTATACGGCTCCCCGTACTGATTTAGAAGCGACTCTGGCGGAACTTTGTGCAGACGTTTTAGGCTTAGAACGTGTGGGTATTAACGATAACTTCTTTGACCTGGGAGGGAATTCTTTGTCAGCAACGCGCCTGATTTTCCAGGTACGCGAACAATTTGAGGTCGCCATTCCCTTACGGCTCCTATTTGTGCATCCTACGGTAGCTGGACTAAGTGAGATGATTATGAAGGCGCGATTGAATGACCACGGCCATAGTAATGGCAATGGCAATGGTCATCATCCAACTATTGCTGGCAACGGCCGTTCGCATCAATCCCACATGCCAACGATTACCTTGGCAGATTTACAGAACGAAGTGCAATTAGATACCTATATTCAGCCAGGTAATCTGCCGTTTGCTGATATAACAAATCCTAAACATATCTTACTTACGGGAGCTACTGGATTTGTTGGCGCCTATATTTTGCGGGATTTGATGCACGCGACAGGAGCGATAGTTCATTGTTTGGTGCGTGCCGCTGATACGGAGGCAGCTTTGCGGCGGGTGATCGCTAATTTGAATCGTTATGACTTGTGGCAGCCGGCTTTTACTGATCGCCTTGTGGTGATTACCGGCGACCTGACCCAGCCTAAGTTAGGCCTACCGGCCACACAATTTAAGCGACTGGCCGCTGAAATTGATGTGATCATACATAATGGTGCTTTGGTTAACTTCATCTACAGTTATGAACAACACAAAATGGCCAATGTCCACAGCGTACAAACATTATTGCAGTTGGCGACTCAAGCACGCTTAAAAGCGTTGCATTTTGTATCAACCTTATCTGTTTTTCACGCTGGGCAGCATAACGATGATCAAGTTTTTTATGAGGATGATGACCTTGATCACATAGAAGCCCCTTTTGGTGGTTATGCACAGAGCAAATGGGTAGCGGAAAAGATTTTATTACTAGCCAAATCACGGGGCATTCCTGTGGCAATATATCGACCTGGTCTTGTTTCTGGTGATAGTCATACGGGAGCATGGAACAGTGATGATATGATGTCCACTATGTCACAAGCCTGTATAGCGTTGGGGGCTGTACCGGATTTAGATGTACAGGTTGATCTTGTTCCGGTCGATTATGTGAGTGCAGCAATCGTACACCTTTCTCGTCAGGCTGATAGTCTGGGACGTATTTTCAATTTGTCAAATCCGAATACAAGCGCATTTAACGATGTGTTAGCCTGGATGAAAACGGCTGGATTACCCTTGCGCGTCGTTCCTTTTGAGCAGTGGCGCCAACTGTTGATTGACTTAGCGACACAGTTCGGAGGTATCCATGCAAACCCGTTTCTCCCATTAATAGATGAAGTCACGGCCGAGCAAATATTTATGCCCACCTTTGATTGTGCAAATACGCTGGCAGGATTGAGCACGAGTGGTATTCAATGTCCAGCAGTCACACCTCAATTGTTACAGACTTACCTTGATTATTTCCGGCGTATTGGTTTTATTCAATTACCACAAGGCGATTTTTCTGCCTGATGAAGAATTCGGCCTGGTTTGTCTGTTTGCAACCGCGACCTGTGCCACCTATCCGTTTGTTTTGTTTCCCGTATGCAGGTGGAACAGTGGCTCAATTTCGCGGCTGGCCTAAGTTAGTGTCACCTGAAATTGAAGTGCGGGTTGCTTATTTGCCAGGACGTGGTGTGCGCTTACATGAACCTGTTTACAAGCGTTTGCAGCCGTTGATAGCGAAACTCAAAACAGCCATTGAGCCGCTCAGTCAACAACCATTTGCTTTTTTTGGACACAGCTTGGGTGCGCGGCTTGCGTTTGAATTAACAAATAGTTTGCGCGGCGCAGGGCTTGCCCTGCCACAACATTTGTTTTTATCCGCTTGTCCCGCGCCCCAATTGTCACAGCGCACACAACTCTTGCACATGCTGCGACGCGATGAATTGTTAGCAGAATTGCGTAAGCGTGGTGGTGTACCGGCAGATGTGCTCGCGCAGCCAGCGGTGTTGGATGTACTTTTACCAGCGCTGCGTGCTGATTTGGCTGTGTTGGAAACGGCCGTTTATCAACCACAACCGCCGCTCGACATCCCCATGACCGTGTTTGGTGGTACGGCCGACACGCTTGTAGAACCCGGTGCTCTGGATGCCTGGCATGTGCATACAAAAAACGATTTTCGCATACAGATGTTTGTGGGCGATCATTTTTTTTTGGAAACGGCCGTTGTTGGGTTGACACAAGTTATTAGCAATGAATTGAGAAAATTAGGATAGGGTAAAATCTGCTTTTCCTGAAGAATACCAAGAAGAAGTATCTATTATTGCACCAACACAACTCTACTCATACAATCGTACTGAAAATGTTATTAAGTTGAAGGAGTTTATATGTCCGAATCCCGTTCGCTTTGGCGTACTTGGCACTACATTATTTTATGGATTATTGTTATCCTCTCGCTTACCATCAATATATTATTGTTGGCGGGTTTATACTCATTTCGTCAACGTGCGCAAACAGAAGTCACACGGGTGAATGAAATATTGGATTCTGTCCAGATTGATAATTTTGATTTGCCAATTAAGGTCGATGAAACCTTACCATTATCAATGTCAGTCGCCTTTAGCGATACTTTCCAAGTTCCCATCAGTGCGACCGTGCCTGTTTCTACGAGTATCGTCGTGGATGATAACTTGAACGTGCCGATTAACGAAACAGTGCGTATCGACCGCGATGTGCGTGTGGCTGCTGTGATTTTAGGGCAAGAGATCCCGGTTGATATTCCGATTCGCGCTGATATTCCCATTGCGCTTAATCTGGATGTGCCCGTAGATTTGGAAGTGCCTGTGGACACGGAAATCCCTATTGATTTAATGGTAGATGTGCCTGTTCAAACAGAAATTCCAGTGGATACCGAGGTTCCAATACAGTTGGAATTTCCAGTAACGATCCCGCTTGATCAGTTGGGGTTTAATGCCTTGCTAACCGAGGTGAAGGAAGGGCTCAAAATTTTAGGTGAGATTTTAGGTGCCGATGTAAGCCGTTGACTTGCTCAAATGCAAATCAGCTAAACGTTTACTTTGACGTAAAAAGCGATGCCAACGCATGTAACAAATGAATGGTGGGCGAGTTTCCGGATATACCTTTTACCGCGACCACTAAGTTTGTTGGCGAATGGACTTCATTTTTGGTGTGGGGTGGTTCTGGTTTTTGTTGCTGGGACTTCTTTGCAAAGTTTTTTGTTTATTTTCCTTTGGTTTTTCATTCAGGAAGGAATTGTCCAGCAAGCCAAGTATATGTGGAATGATGTGCGTGATCATGGTCGCGATCAACATTTGCCCGCGAATCAACATCGTATCGTCGCCTGCAAACCGATAACGGCCGTAACTTATCTGCTCCTCATTCTGCGTTGGACAATGGGCCTTTTGCTTGCCTGGTGGCTGTCCCCGCTTTGTTTTGCTCTTCTTATTATTGTAACCATCCTCCAGATAATCTATGAACGCTGGGGCAAGCCATATGCCAGGCGTTTCCCATTGCTGCCTTTGTTGATTGTAGGTTTAGGAGCTGGTTGTAAATTAGGTGGTGGTTTATTGGCTGCTGGATGGCCGGTAACATCAGCTTCCTTTTGGTTGCTTATCATTGGTATGCTTGGTATTGGCATTGGTTATGGAGCGACTTTGTGGCGAGTCGAAGCAGAATATTTACATGCACGACAGTTGGATTGGCACAGGGGGCAAAGCGCATTTTTTTGGGAAAACGGCCGTTTCTGGTTACGTGCTGGAACCTTGATTAGTCTGCTTGCTGGTATTGTGCTGGTGTGTCTCGGTTGGAAAGGTGGGGGCACGGCCGTTGCCGCAATGTTATTTATAGGTGCGACCCTGATTCTATATCGTTTGCATGCGCATACCGATTACCAACAATTCAATTGGTTATATGCCCGCCAAAATTGGCCCCAATATCAAAAAATAATCCACGACCAATTGCCTGTAAAAAGTACCCTGGCGTGCTGGCTCGTTTTATTGCAACTGACATTAAATTTAAATTCAGCTCAATTTCAAAGTCACGTACAGCGATTTGCGACCCAAAAAATGAGTATAGGCAGTTCAGATTGAAGATAGGTTAACGTTAATTTGTAATCGCGCTTGCGGACAGACATGCCCGTTTCTCATCATCACGCAGGTAAATCCGATAAAGATTGTGTTCTTCTACGATACAATACGTTTCTAACAGGGTAGAGGCAGCATAAAAATCACGACTTAACGAAGCGAGATAAACCGGTCGCAAAAGCAGCTTGTCAGCAACTTTTGCTATGGCCAGATTATTATCAAATGAGAAGGGATCCTCAGTTGGCCAGCCTATTACTTCCACATCAGGACGTAAGCCTTCGACTGCAATGAAATACCGCAAAACAAAATATTCGTCTGTATCTACGTACCATTCAGCCAGAACGACCGAGTCCGGTGGCAATTGTGTCAATGTTTCTTTGCCGAATCTATAAGCGGCCGTGTCGCCACGTTTATTAGGATCAATATAATAGGCCAACCCATCACGTATGCCTGTCCCAACTTGGGGCACACCGAAAATGACTTCGTTAATGCCAACCGTGCGCAATAAATCAGGTGCCAGAGCATAGAATAAGGGCATAATTGCAACCGACAGAGCTAGGACTAATCCCAAAACACGCCGATGACGCGGCCATACGGCCGTTGCCAAATAAGCAGCCCCCATGCCCATCGCCACAGCCCATAACAAATGTGCACTCAGGAAAAATGCAAACTGATCCGCAACCTGGTAAATCAAACCGAAAATCAGAAAAACAAGATACAACGCGACAGCTTTAGCCCATAATGGATGATACGATCGCCGTCCAACCCACCAGCCATAGAGACCCAGTAAAACACCCAATGGGTTAAATTGATATACCAAAAAAATAAGATAGCTGATCAAACTCTGTAATAATGAGTCTGGGCTTAGTGCCAACGAACCACGAAAAAAAGTCTCACCAGCAGCCGGTCCTAATATTTCTGTTAGAGGGAAAGTGCGCAACATGCGCAAAAGTTGGATCCAATAGGGAGCAAACCCTAACAAGAATACCAAACCTAACCAGACAAGTTGTGAGAATTTGAGGGGGAATTTATGCCATGATTTTTTTGATAATAGAAAGTAGAGCAAAAGTGCTGGCAAGAGCAGTGCCGCTAGTAAATGGTTGGCCATTCCCAAGCCGAATGTGAATGAGGCCAAGAGAAGATGCTGGAAACGGCCGTTGTGTTCATACAGATCAAACCAATATACTGTCAACAAAAGCAGAAACGCAAACAAAGTATAAACTTCTGGTGTCGCTGAGTGCCACCAAAAAGTGTGCGAAACCGCCAAAGCCAGCGCAGCAAATATTGACGCCAGATAAGAGCGGGTATTCACAAACAACCACAAAAACAGAAGTGCAATCGTTCCTGCACCAAAGACAACCGAAATTAAATTAACCAGCCATAAGTTATGCAACTGTGGTAAGCCTTTGACTAATCCATGCCCCAACATCACATATAAAGGATGATCCCAGGCTGCAACCCCCAGGCGTGCAAAGGGAAAAGGATCAGGTGGGAATTCCACATCAACGATTTCAGCCAGGATGAAGGATTCGGCCGTTATAACCTCGCGCTGTAAGCGCATGCCATCTCCCCAAGCCAAAGATGGTTGCATAGTGAATAAATAAAAGCCCAGCACAGCCAGAAACAACAAAAAAGCGATAAACTTTGTTTTCATTAAGCTTTATTTTAAGTTAATTAGATGTAAGAGAAAAGAACCTGCAAAGAATCCCTATATACAGCAGAATTAGATCGAAAGTGCTCTGGTGCAATATAAGGGTTTCGTGCGCAGCATGGGAAACAAAAACATAAATGCAGTTTAAGAATGACCATTAACAAGAACCAAAACAACCCAATTTTTAGTACCGACTATTGACAGAGTTAAACAGCTTGTTATACTCACATTCTACTGGTCACACAGCAGTTTGCCAACTTGGTTGGCAGTAAAAAAATGGTGTTGCAGTACAACAAAAACGATTAAAAACGGAAAGCGCAAAAACGAATTCTGACGAATTTCAAAATTGCTCTTGACAACAGCAAGAACGTGTGTATAATTCCAATCTTGTTGACGCGATGCCGTCGCCCACAAAAGCGCGAAGCACCGATAACAAAAGAACATAGAGGAAAGTTAAACAGCGGCTCGCTGAGAGCCGTTTTTTTGCGCCTAAGATTCTCGCTAAGAGCAAGTATGAATTTTAACGAATTTCAAAATTGCTCTTGACAGCACCGAGAACGTGTATATAATACATAACTCGTTGACAGCGCCGTCGCATTAAACTGCGAAGCACTGATAACAAAAGAAATAGGGGAGATGATGGTACAGCGGCTCGCTGAGAGTCGTTTTTTTATGTCTAAATTTTCCTCTAACAAGCTCTTAGAAAATGGGCAATATCTTTTAAATAAAATGGTAATGCTGCTATAGTTAAGAGTGCAGAACCTTGACAATTGAAGAGTGACAAAAACGTCAAAAATTTGGGCTTCGATCAATTCAAAAAATGTAGTTCCGTTAGTATACGGAAATAAAACTTTCTACGGAGAGTTTGATCCTGGCTCAGGATGAACGCTAGCGGTAGGCTTAATACATGCAAGTCGAGGGATAGTATCACTTCGG
>JAGRDI010000483.1 GCA_020432765.1 Anaerolineales bacterium
AACGTGTCACGGGGCTGCTATAAACGGCCTTAACCGGCATTTGTGCTAACCGTTCCGCCGCAGCCGCCGCCTGTTGATGACCAGTGGCATTCAAATGCACGCCCTCTATCCAACCTGCCAGCCGATGCTGCTTTACCCACTCATTTTCACCATGTCGCACCAAAATGATTGTTGTCATGCGTCAATGATAGCACAATCTGCGTTAATTTTATAAATACAGATGTTTTAGGACAGATGTTCTAGGGAGTCGTGGTAACCTGAGGCACGGTGCCAGTGATTGTCAATGTGTCACTAATTGGTCCGGGCGTTGGTGTCGCAACGGCACACCCCTCAATTGCCTGGTTTAGCTTTGTGGTTAATTCAGAAGCGCTGCCATATTGTCGTGCTTCACGGTAAAAGTCAGCAGCGGGACACCAATCTTGAGCAACCGCAAATTGGTCGGCATAAGCCCATAAAGATGTGAATAACTTATCACAGGCTCCCTGGTAAAACGGTGCAGCCAAACACAAATCACGGAAGTTGGAACTGGCAACCCCCCAATTAACGCCATAATAAGCCAATCCTTGTAAATACAATTCTGCCCATAACCAATAATCCAGTGCCTCTTGGGGCAGGTCACCTAGCTTTTCTGCCTGAGCTAAATAGTAAAGCCCGGATTCAATGTTTTCGCCCTTGATGAGTTGTAAACCGAGATTAAGACTGGCAGCATATAATAAGCGGTCGGTCTCCAGACGTTCATAACTAGGAAATTGGCGTTGGAAGGAAATAACGGCCGTTATCAAATCCTGCCACTGTTCAAGTTCTGCCATGCGCTGCAAACTCGCCAAGGTGGCTTGTGGATCGTCCAAATCGGTGAGGTCAGGTATTGGTTCTGGCAATGGTGTCGCCGTAGGTGGCGCGTCTGGGGTAAGGGCTGTTTTGAGCGCGGCTTCGGCTTGCTGCTGCAAAGCCAGCGCTTCTACATTATCAGGGTAACGTTCCAAAACCCAATCTAAGCGGCGCAGTGCCAAATCATAACTACCGACGCTGATATCCCCTTGCGCCAATTCGATCTGGTTCGTAAGCTGTTGCGCACGTTGTGACTCGACAGCTTCAACACGTATTTCTTGCCCACTTTGATAAGCAAAGTAGCCCACAATCAAGTAAATTGCAATGATTACGGAAATAAGAATTAATCCAATACCCAATACACGCAGTAGTAAACGTGACTGGCGGGGTTCGGCCGTTTCTGTGCCGTTATCTTCTGGGTTCATTGCCGATTTCTTTTCATTCATCGGAATAAGTATACTAATTCTCAGCCAACATGTCGCGATAAACAGCCACCGTTTGGGCAGCAATTTCCTGCTGTGTATAGTTTGTTAATATACGATGACGACCTTGCTTTGCCAGCTGCGCACGCAAATCGTCAGAACGCATCAAATTTAGCAGATGATCGTTTAATGCCTCGCTATCACCTTCAGGAAAAACAAGCCCCGCAGTGCCAATCACATGCGGAATTTCACCGCTATCTGATCCAATTACGGGCACACCAGATGCCATTGCTTCAATTAGAATACGGCCGAATTGTTCCTTCCAGTTAGGGAGTGTGCGGGAGGACAAAACAAGGACATCTAACTGCTGTAGATAGGCCGGCATTTGAGCTGAACTGATTGCACCATCAAACTGTACACGATCTTGGATGCCTAATTCACGGGCGTAGTTTTCCAGAAACGGCCGTTGCGGTCCCTCACCTGCAATTTGTACCCGCCACACGCCAGGCAGCTTGGCTGCGGCATCTAATAATAAATCGATACCCTTCTCCGGCACAAGCCGACGATTTGCTGAACCAATCACAAAACTACGCCCACTATTATGCCGTTTTGGCTGGAAGATTTCTGGATCAACCCCGAATTGTGGGATAACTCGAAGCTTGCCCGCATACCCTTTGGCACGCCACACGTCAACGGCTTCACGATTACCCAAGATCGCATAATCAATGCCAGCCAACACTTGGCGTTCCATACGGCTAAACGGAAATGGATAATTACGGTTCAGATTTTGCCAGGAGAAAAAGAGAGATTTGGCATTGATTTTGCGTGCTTGCCGCCACGCCAACCAGGTCGCCAGGTTATAAGGCTCTTCGTCAATATGCACGATGTCGGGTTGAAACTCAGTCAAATGTTGTTTCAGTTTAGGATAATAATGCAGGTGGAAATCACCATTAAACCGGATCGGGTCCACAATCAGCTTGTAGCCCTTTGTATGGCCGCGCTCAAGCTGCACAGGGCCGCTGGCATCATTCCAGACGGGCGGCACAATTACCACTAGTTCAATATCCTCAAAGGCAGCAATTGCTTCTAATTTTGTTTGATACGTACCCACCAGGCACGCTTTTGAAATCATTAATAGTCGCATGGTTCTTATGGATTCGCATTGTAGTTTTGCGAATCTCCCTTACAATACCGCAAATATTGGACACTGGCGAGTTAATTTTTGTTGCCCTTTTACGCGCCGTTATTATCTGCAAGCACATGCAGGTAAACCTTATTAAAAGTACAATGAACTTCTAAACAATCACAGTGGCCATGGATATTCAATAGTTAATCTGTCATTCCCTCGGAGGTGGACATCCATCTTCACTGTTAGCAAAAATGGATTCCTGCCTTCGTAAGAATGACTGCAAAGGTAGGGTTACTGTAAAGCCTCGCTATAAAGCGTGATCTTATTATGAAAAAGGAACTAATAACAGTTTGCAAATTGCATGGTTCAAACGTGGCTCACTGCTAGAGTGGGGGTTGTTGCTGCTTGTGTTGACTACGGCCGTTGCCCTGCGATTCTGGCAGTTAGGGTATTGGCCTGCAGGATTATATCGTGACGAAGCCTTCAATGGGCTGGATGCGCTGCAAATCCTTGATGGCAAACATGCACTTTTTTTTGCTGCCAATAACGGCCGTGAACCCGCCTATATCTACCTGACTGCCCTGGCAGTTACCCTCTTTGGACAGACCATTTTTGCTGTGCGCCTGGCCGCTGCTGTAGTCGGCGCGTTAACCACAATCCCCGTTTATTTGCTGGGGAAAAGTTGGTTTAGCTGGCGTGTGGGCTTGTTAGCGGCAGCTGTGTGGGCGATTACGCTCTGGCCGCTGCATTTGAGCCATATCGGTTTACGCCCTATTTTGCTTGTGCCGCTGCTTGCACTCGCGTTCTGGGTAGGCACACTGGCATATCGACGCCAAAAGGCATGGCTGTGGGTAGCATCTGGCTTGTTGTATGGCGCCACCTTTTACACGTATTTGGCTGCAAGATTCACACCGCTGCTGTTGATGGCACTGTTGGTCTATATGATTCTTACGCAGCGCGGCAAGCGTTTGTGGCCGGGCGTGGCCTGGTTTGTGCTGGGTACGGCCGTTGCCACCCTCCCCTTCTTGATATTAATCCTCCAACATCCAGAGATGTTCCTGGGACGCACTGGTCAGGTATCCATTTTACATCCAGATGTGAATCATGGTGATTTATGGGGCACACTCTGGCAGCAAATCACAGCCGCATTCGGCATGTTCATTTGGCGTGGTGACAACATCTTGCGCCACAATCCCAGCGGGCGACCCGTTTTCGACATATTCATGCTTATCCCGTTTATGATTGGTCTGGGTTGGTGCTTGAAACATTGGCGGCAAGCAGCGGCGATGACAGTTTTGTTATGGACAGTCATCATGCTGGGGCCTACGATCCTGGCGGCCGATGCACCCCACTTCTTACGTGCAGTCGGTGTTTTGCCGGCAGTCATTTTTTTGCCCGCTTTGGGTTTGACATGGTTGTGGCAGTGGCCGCGATTACCACATCTTTTGCGGCCACTTTTAGTGACCATACTTTTACTAAGCAGTTTAGGGCTCACCATACATGATTACAGCAAATATAATCGTGATCCAGAGACTATGTACCTTTTTGAAGGGGCAGCTACGGAGCTTGCAAATGAAATCAACGCGGCTGATAGTCAAACGGCCGTTTACCTCGACAAAAGCATCTGGACAAGCTGGCCTTCTATCGAATTCCTGGTAACAGATCCAGACAGCATACAACGCTACGAAGCGCAAACCTTTCTGTCTTCACTTTCCAAACCAGCCACCATTTTTACATGGCCGTATGCATCACTAGATTTTTTGCAACAGATTATCACGCCGCCCGCCCAAGTCACAATTACGAATGGGCCACTGACACATGGTGACCTGGAAAGTGAAGCTTATCCACTTTACGTCCAATATGCCATTCAAGCACCGCAAGCGGCCACGCTTAATGAACCACTGGCAGTTTTTGAGAATGGGTTACAATTACTGGATGCAGACATATCACTTAATCACAAGAAGGGGCTTAAAGTGACTTTGACATGGGCAGCAGAAACAGACCCTTCGACTTCGCTCAGCACTAGCGTTGCCCCCACCATCAGTGCGTTCGTGCATATCAGCAGCCCAGACGGTTTGATCGGCCAATTTGATGCGCCAGCAGCACAAGGTCGTTGGTCAAATGCGTGGTGGCAGCCCGATATCAGTGTCACAGAGACACGACTAATCCAACTTGATGAACCATTTGATGCCGCCCGTCACGAACTGCTCGTTGGCCTTTACGACACACAAACCGGCAAACGTCTGTCCATTTTGGAGGCGAATGGAGCGCTAAGTGCGACAACGGCCGTCGCCATTGAACCTGAATGAAACAGCCAAAATCGGAAACCAAACGCATACAACTAGGTACTGCCGGCCTGCTTTGCTGCTTAATTTTGCTGGCGTTTGGCAGCTTAAGCATCAGGGCACAAGAAGACTTGCCACGCGCAACACCCGATGCAGAAGGTGTCATCTATGTCGAAGTACAGCCCAACGACTCCTTTTGGGCAATTGCTGCCCGGTCTGGTCTCAGATTGGAAGAATTGTTGGAACTCAACGGCTTAACTGAAAACTCGATCATGCAGCCGGGTGATTTACTGATCATCGGCTATGGCACACCACCAGCCACACCCACGTCCAATATCCCCACCCCAACACTTGCACCACCTACGCTGACATCCACGCCCATTGTACCCAATACCACTATCTGTCTGGCTGCTTTTGAAGACATTAACCAAAACAGCATCTTTGATGTAGGCGAAACGCTGCGCCCAAATGTGGCGTTTACGGTGTATGATGAGACGGCCGTTGTCACTAATTACATCACCGATGGCGTGTCCGAACCTTTTTGCATCGAAGGGTTAACGGCTGGTACTTACCATGTCACCCGCTCGGTTGCGCGTAACGAAATCTTGACGACGCGCGGTGATTGGGCGCTCACATTGTTTGAAGGCGCGAATCTGAATCAGGCATTTGGCAGCTATACGGGAATTCCATCACCCACACCAACAACATTCGTCGCCACAGTGCAAGCAACGGCCGTTACCATCGCCACATCAACACCACAACCAAGTGCCAACAACAGTTCCACCTTGCTTACTTTGCTCTTAATAGCCAGTGGTTTTGTTTTGCTCTTGAGCGTGGCTGTGTTAATCTTTTGGATTGTACTCAAGGAAGCGCCCACGCATAAATGAGGGATAAATAGACGCTTCTGCAAAGCAGCATTCGATCCAAATCGCTAAGTTAATTACGAATGTTGCCTAAAGCTCTAGTTTCCCCTAAGTGGGGAT
>JAGRDI010000484.1 GCA_020432765.1 Anaerolineales bacterium
GATTTGAACAATCCGGATGGTCATCTCCCGGCTTCGATGATTTAGACTGGGGTAATGTCCAGCCTATTGAGTGGAACATGAATGCACTTAAAGCCCCACTCGGGCCACCTGTACGCCGTGTAGAAAAGATAGCGCCAATTTCTATTCAAGAGTCTCAGTCTGGTAAAACAATCGTGGATTTTGGTCAAAATCTAGTTGGGAGATTAGTAATCAAGGTGCAAGGCCCCGCCGGCCGTACGGTGACATTGCGTCATGCTGAGGTATTGGAAGAGGGTGAGTTGGGCACACGTCCCCTTCGTTTTGCAGATGCCACGGATCGATATACGTTGAAAGGAGAGGGGATCGAGATTTGGGAACCCCGTTTTACCTTCCACGGGTTTCGCTACGTCGAAGTGAATAACTGGCCAGGCGACCTAAACATTAATGACTTAAGCGCGGTTGTCCTCCATTCAGATATGGAGCGCACCGGTTGGTTTGAATGTTCAGACCCGCTGCTCAATCGTCTGCACGAAAACGTGGTTTGGGGAATGCGTGGCAATTTCCTGGATATTCCCACCGATTGTCCGCAGCGTGATGAACGACTTGGTTGGACCGGCGATCTGCAAGTTTTCTCGCCAACCGCGTCTTTTCTCTATGATGCCAGTGGATTTCTTCAATCATGGTTGGTTGATTTGGCAATTGAACAATGCAAGGCTGGTGGCATTGTCCCCCAGGTGGTTCCTATGGTGCTGGATCGCCCAATGAGTGGTGCGGCCTGGTCGGACGCGGCAACGATTGTGCCTTGGGTCTTGTATCAACGCTTCGGTGATGCGCAGATCATAGCGAATCAGTACGAGAGTATGAAAGCCTGGGTTGATTATGTGGTTGAGGTGGCTGGCGAAAACAATCTCTGGGACACCGGCTTTCAATATGGCGATTGGTTGGATCCTACCGCACCACCTCACATACCGGGACAGGCACGCACCGATAAAGCCATCGTTGCCAGTGCCTATTATATTCGTTCTGCTGAATTGGTTGCTCAAGCAGCCAAACTGCTTGGGCAACCAGATGAACAGCAGCATTATCTCTCTGTGGCGGAGAAGGCTCGAGAGGCTTTTGCTCGGGAATACATCACTCCCGCTGGGCGCTTGATGAATGATGCCGAAACAGCTTATGCCATTTCGCTGGTTTTTAACCTATTTAGCACTCCGGAGCAGGTTCAACATGCAGGCGATCGGCTGGCCGAACTGGTGCGTGAAAGCGGTTATCACATCCGTACCGGATTCGTTGGTACGCCCCTGATCTGTGATGCGTTATGTGACACTGGTCATTATGCCGCTGCGTACCGGCTGTTGATGCAGCAAGAATGTCCTTCGTGGCTTTATCCTGTTACCATGGGTGCGACTACAATATGGGAACGATGGGATTCCATGCTTCCTGATGGTTCGATTAATTCTGGTGAAATGACTTCCTTCAACCATTACGCTCTCGGTGCAGTGGCAGATTGGATGCATCGTACAATTGGCGGGTTGAAACCGACGGAGCCTGGCTACCGCCACATGCGTATTTCTCCTCGGCCAGGTGGTGGTCTCACTCATGCCAAAGTTCGGCATCTCACTCCCTATGGAATAGTGGAATCGGCCTGGAGAATAGAAGGTGGGTTGTTTGATCTGAATGTCACGATTCCCCCGAATACGACTGCGCTTATCAACTTACCAGGAGACGATGTCTCTCCCGTCGAAGTGGGTTCAGGACGTTGGCATTGGTCGATTCCTTATCAAGACCCGGATGCACGTGGTCACTTTACAGTAGATGACTTGATTGGGGATATTATCTACGATTCCGAAACCCGCGATGCAATGATGGATGTCTTACAACAGATCGGTGCTCCCCGTTTTCTCATGGGGATGTTGTTGAATGAGCGCAATATTTCTTTGCGTGAGGCATTACTAATGCTCTCAACCGATGAAGAAGCCGTGAGCTTGATGAACGAAGCCTTTGCGAATTTATAAGCAGCAAACGAAATTGACTACAAACAAATTAAACTATATCGGGGAGATCTGATGTCTTACTTATTTTCTCAACTTAAGCCGAATGTTTATCATATTGCCGATCCTCTAGGGGTGTTCATGACTCTGGTCGTTGGTGAGGAAAAAGCCTTGCTTTTAGATACTGGCTATGGCCTCGATCATCTGGATGAGACTGTTGCCCAGATCACAGAACTTCCGGTAATCCTTGTCAATTCACATGGACATTTGGATCATGTTTTAGGTAATCGCTTTTTTGATGAAGCCTATTTGCATCCGGCAGATATAGAAATCTACCAACACCATACGACACAAGATAGAAAGTTAGACATTGTCGAGATGCAAAATGAGCATCCAGAACTCTTCCCGGCGGATTTCTCTTCTGATGCATATCTGGCGGAATATAAGACAAAAATCCTTCCAATCAACGAAGGGGATGTCTTTGACCTTGGTGGTGTGAGGCTGACTGTCATCCATATACCCGGGCACACACCCGGTGGCATTGCGCTGTTGGATGATCGAGATCGTCTCATTTTGACAGGTGATGCGATTTCTCCACATGTTTGGATGCTCTTGCAGGAATCTACCAGCATTGCCACCTATATCCAATCATTGCAAAAACTCCAGAAACTAGGCGATCAATACGATGCAATTGTTGCCGGACACGTTCCGGTTTTACTGCCAAACGATATGATTGACCGCCTGATCCACTGTGCTAAAAATATTGATCCTGAAAAAAGCGTTCCCTTTTATCCCCCTTTTGACGATGTTGAAAAAGGCATGATGTACTTTGAAGGGTTTGAGTCGCTCAAAGAAGGTTTGAAACTGGAGGAACTCGATCTGGTAAC
>JAGRDI010000485.1 GCA_020432765.1 Anaerolineales bacterium
CCTGGTTATAGCCGACGAAACTTTCTGTAATGGTCGTGGTTGAATTAGATAAATACAAGCCACCGCCCCGCGTTGTCACTGTGTCGCTGTAAGCGTAATTGCCCAAAATAAGCGTGCGCTGTAAATCAAGCGTACTGTTGGTGGCGGAAATAGCACCGCCTGCATCGGTTACAAATCCTTCCGTAATAGTCAAATCTTTAATCGTGACCTGGCTAGATTGGATGGTAAACGGCCGTGCATCCATCACTGTGCCGCCACTTAAAGTATGATTGTCGCCATTGACCAAGAGAGCCACACCGCTGGTTGTGTTGGATATGGTTTGCGCTGCGGTGGTCAGGAAAATATCACCTGTGAAATTGATCTGGTGTGTTCCTGGATCGGTTAAGACATTAAAACAGGTGATTGCCTCATTCAATTCCAACTCGTTGGCAACGTCAATCGGAAATATTGGGCATACGGGCTGGCTGGCTTGGAGAACGGCCGTTATGCCAAATAGCAGCAAAATCAAGCAGAACAAAATAGAAAGTATAATAACGGATCGTTTGAACAATAATGGTTGATTAAGCATAAGTCACCTTTCTGAGCCACCCAGAGACTGATCTCCGAGTGAAGAAAATAAAGGATAAAGTCTCATTATAATATCAGACAAGCTGAGTATATTTTACAACCAATTTAGTTTTACAACGAGAGATCGAAATGGGATATTGATTTTCACAAATACCACAAATACAAACCTCGTGACAAATAAGCTCGTGGTTTGCCGGCTTTGACAGCGCGTGAAAAATCCAGCAGGGTTTTGGTAACATCATCAGCCTGGGCATGCAAAGTGTGGCGTTCAAAACCAGCCTTTTGTAGTTTTTCGTCTGTCTGTTCCAGCATGGCGAGGTAGACCAGGCTGGCACTTTCAAAGGCGACGACAATAGTTGTGAACGTAGCGGCAACATCCTCTTTGAGCTGCAAAACAATATCAGCAGCGGCAACCGCCGGCTGCCATTTGCCTTGACGCAGGTATACAGTAGCGAGAAATCCATGCAGGGACATCAAATGTGGCCCGGATGCTGCGTGAACGGCCGTTGTCTCCCACTGTATCCGACTTTAACAAATCAATATTTGTGCGCACACGCTGCACTATCTCGCTACACGAAATAACACGCGCCCAAGTAGCCGCCAGTTCAATGCCCAATGGCAAACCTTCGACAAGTTGACATAAATCAACAATTGCGCCGTAATCTTCTCGTTCTGGTGTGAAATCAGGATGTACACGTCTGGCATGGTACAAAAATAGCTGCACAGCACTGTTTGCTGTCAGATCACCATTTTCAACAAATGCACTGGTGTTGTACTCTAATCCATGCAAATCTAAAATGCGTTCTTGTGGCAATCCTAGACGCACTCTACTTGTGACAATGATCTTCACAGCAGCCTGATCTAAAATTGATTGCAGCCAATTTAAACTGTCTGCGCCTACTAAATGCTCAAAATTGATGGGCATTTTCGTCATAGGCATCAATTGCCAGCCAGCGTGCAGCTAACTGCTGTCCTTGTTCATAAGCACCCACAGCCAGGTAATACTCAACTAGTTTGCGCATACCAACGATGACCTGGCGTTCTATGCGCTCACGTGTCAGCAGCATCCACTCTTCAAAACCACGCGATTCGGTCAGGTAAAAACCTTCTAAAAAATCACCCGGGTAAAGGTTTAAGACAGTTTTTAAGCTATCAACCCGATCTAGAGGCAGTTTACCCTCGTTTTGTAAAGCTGGTCCAAGGCGCGTTAATTCGTCTTCGAGGTCGGCCGTATCCATCCAAAATTCTGCATCTGGCTTGAACGCAATGGATTGACGTGTGATATCGAGGAAATCAGATAATGATTTGCGCAGCATGGAGAGCACTGCACGCAAATTGGCATTGGCTTGTTTAGGGTCGCGTTCATCCCAAAAGAAATCAGCTAGAAATTGTCGTGATAACGGCCGTTGCTGATCAAGTAAATAAATCAACAATGCTTCGGCCGTACGTGATTTTAATCCCACAATCGGCTCACCATCCAATAAAATCAGCGGCGGTCCCAATAAACGAAATTGCAATCGTGCTTGCATAGGGGTATTTTGGAACCAGAATTCATTATTGTCAATTCTCAACTATGCCCCTGATCACTGTGTGATCGTTTTGTGATCGGCAAAAAACTAAAGTTTCTATCAGATTGAGCGCTCAAAAATCTTTTCACCCTCAGGACAAGTTTGTAAGCTTGTCCTACTCATTAAAAGGAATCCCGTTGATAGATAGGCCACCGCACTACCAAGCATACTTACTGCGTTTATGGCGTGATGATAGTGACACCCGCTGGCGCGTCGTATTAAAAGACGCCCACAATATACCTTCCCCACCCTGGCGGCTTTTTATATATTTCTTGATCAACAAACGGGAAAGCCAAATAAAAATCAACCGTAAAAAAATTTGTAAATAGCATCAGGCTTGTTGGCTTTCAAAAAGGTAATCACATCTTACACAACACGTAATCTACCTTGCATAAAAGTCCAAGCACAGTAACCGTACACGGAGGTATCGGATGACACGTTTTAAGCTTATTTTTAGAATTGTAATGATTGGACTTTGTACAGTTGTCTTTGCCACAAACGCACTTTCAACAAAAGCAATGGTCAATCGGTATGTCTCTCCTGGAGGCAATGACAATGGAGGGTTAAATGTTTGCACCAATGCAGGGAACCCCCTGAGCCTCGATCAACGTGGGATGGGTTACGGCCGACCAAAAGATGGTGATGGCAATGGTACGCTCATTTGCGACATCGGTGCCTTTGAACTGCAAACGTCACCTGTTCCACTGCCAAATCCGTTTATTCAAGGGATCGAAGACATCATCCTGGCCGGTGGCACAGCCCATTTTCAAGTCACACTTACTAATAA
>JAGRDI010000486.1 GCA_020432765.1 Anaerolineales bacterium
CCATCAAATTACGTCCTAACCCATGCCAGCATCTTTGGCTTTTACAATGGCCTGTGCACGGTCAGCTACTTGCAATTTATTGAAGATATTGGAGATGTGATTACTGACCGTTTTACTGCTGATGTGCAGTTGATCGGCAATATTTTGGTTGTTTTTGCCTTGAGCAATCAAGGTTAACAGTTCCCGTTCACGATCGGTCAGGTCTGGGAATGGCACCACGGCCGTTTCTCCGCTAACACCGCGTTGAAAAAATTGAGACAACCGGGCTGCCACTGCAGCACCAAACAACGCCTCTCCTGCGGCTACCGCCTTGATCGTGCGTAAAACTTCAGCTTTATCGGCTCCTTTCAAAATATAACCGCGTGCGCCGGCACACATCGCCGCAAACAAGGAATCATCATCCTCAAGCATGGTTAACATAATGATTCCAATGTCGGGTTGGGCAGCCAAGATACGTCGGGTAGCCTGAATTCCGTTCATATCGGGCATCATAATGTCCATCAAGACGACATCTGGTTGTACTTTTTCTGCCTGGGCTACAGCTTCTTGACCGGTTGCCGCTGCGCCGATAACGGCCGTTTCTGGAGCTGCTTGCAATAAAGCAGATAAGCCTTGCCGAAATAAATTATGGTCATCAACGACGAGAACAGTTATTGGTTTTATACTCATAATTCAATCTCATAAAGGGCAGCATTGTAATCATTATCCACAATTTCACGTTGATAAATAAAGCCTTGTGCCTCGTAATATTGGCGTAAACGGCGGTTACCTGCCAGACAATCCAAGCGCAGCACAGTTTTATCTTTTGCACGCGCATACGCTTTGCACCATGCAAGCAAGGCAACACCCAATCCTTGCCCATGCAACCCATCACGAATTGCCAATGAATGCAGATAAGCAGCCGATTTGTCAGCGCTGGGCCAATAATCATCGACCCAAATCAATCGCAGCGTTGCCTGGGCACTACCATCGACATAGGCAAGGTATGCCTCCTGGCGAGAAATAGCACGAGCGGCACGCCTATGCCAATAGGCACGTGGGGAAACAGGCCATTGATCGACACCATTGTTGCTTAACCATCCAGCAGCTTCTATCAAGATGTCGATCATTACTGCTAACTCATCTTCAGTCGCAAGCTGAACATCAATTGGTTTTCGCCAGCGAGGTAACATTCAATCTCCTAAAGGCAAAACGGCCGTTATGCGCGTGCCACCTTCTGTCAAATTACCAATCAATAAAACACCACCCAATTCTTCTGCACGTTCGCGCATCGAATTAAGACCAATCCCTTTCTGTGGCTGAGGAGGTATACCAATACCGTCATCTGAAATCGTGATTCGCAATTGTGCTGCACCAGCGACCAGATCAACGACACAATGCTGCGCTTTAGCGTGGCGCACAACATTCATGATGCCCTCCAAAATAATGCGATACGCGGCCACCTCAACAGCAGCAGGTAAATCAGGCAATGGTGAAGGATCGTCATTCAGGCTAATAATTGGCAAATTCTCACCTTGCATCTGGCCAATGTGGGCTTCAAGCGCACCAAACAAACCGAGTTCATCCAATGCGGGTGGTCTTAATTCATACACCAGCCGACGGATATCGGCGACGAGCAGTTGGTTTTGTGATTTTAGGGAACGCAGCAATTCAGCCGTGGCTTGGGGATCAGCATCTAATAAATCGAGGGCAGCATCCAATTGAAACGTCTGGCTGGCCAATGATGGCCCTAAGCCATCATGCAAATCACGGCGAATCCGACGGCGTTCTTCTTCGCGTGCCAACACCAAATGCTCGCGTGAACGCTGCAAAGCGTTGGTCAAGCGCACTGAGTAAGCTGCTGCCCCGGCTTGTGCCGCAATGTCTTCTAACAACTGCTGCTCCTTGGCCGTAAAGAGTTCGCCTGGTGAACGTGGCGTGCCCAGCAGCCAGCCGACAACTTCGCCTTGATATATAAGCGGCCATTCGGTGAGCTGCCAGCCTTGCGACACCTTGGGCAACTGACCACTCTCGGCAACTGTCTGCCTGCCATTGGCGACAGAAGCTAATTCAATCGCGGCATAGGGCAATCTGAGGGTTTGGGTGATGGTGCTGGTGATGGCGGGTAAGGTTTGATTGGGAACGGCCGTTTCGCGCAGCTGCCGTCCCAATCGAGAAAGCACCCCATAAGGATCATCTCTTTCACCAAACATAAGGCGATTGATGCCATGTTGCAGTCGATCACGTAATGGCTGGAAGAGTACGGCAATCAAGCCAGTTGCCACCAAAGCAAGCATAAAATTGCCACTTGACTGCAAAAGGATACCTAATCCGCCCACAACCAATGCATAAATGCCAAAAATAAGCATAGTCAGCCCAGCATATACCAGTGTTCGATTGATGATGAAATCAATATCCCATAACCGATAGCGGAATAGGGCGATGGTGATGGTTATGGGAATCAAAATTGAACCGATCCCAATAATGAGTGGAAAAAAATAAACGGGTAAGCCTAAAATCGTTTCAACATCCGGGGGGATGATTAAAGAAAGCAAAACCAGTGTAAAAAGTCCAAAATTGGCGGCAGCAAAGCCAATGATGACCCATTTCGTTTGCTGACGTTCAGACAAATCAGATTCGCGGCGGTAACGCAATAATTGGGTACCAATGCCCAACCAAATCCAGCCTACAAAAATAGCGACAGCCCAAATAGAATCTGAACGGTGTGGGTTTAGCTGTGGAAAAGGCAGCCAAAGCAGAGCGTAAACAAACCAGATTAACATGAGTCCGCGTGTCCAGTCAGGATAGAAACGGCCGTTTGGAAACCAGAACAAAAACATTTGTAATGCACCAAATAATACAATTTGGAAAATCGTTACCAGCACATGCCAAAACGGATCGATCAGTGGCAAGAGGAACACATTGGCTGTAAATCCGATCCCCACGGTTATCAACATCAGCGAGGCTAAAATACCCATGCGGTCGGTCGATTTGCGCCAAAAGATGAGCAGGCCAATCAACAGAAAAACGACCATTTGGATGGAAGAAACTGCCCAAATGACAGCGTCAAAACGAATGGTATTGGGCACGGCCAAACGCATTAATGCGATACCAACATCGAAGCCGCCTGTGCTTAACGGCAATAATATTCCCTGTTCCAAAAGCTGAGGGGTTCCGACAGCATACAACAATATACCCAAGAACAATATAGCTGTCCAAACAATACGGGCGACGAGCAGGTTACGGCCGTCTAAAACAGGCATTGCCCGATCAGGTTCAACCATTTCCTCTGCAACAAAGGTTGGTATCGTCTGAGAATATGGCACGATTCGATTAATGCCAGACTGCAATTGCAGCCGCAATGGCCTTATGATCACGATCACAATCATAGTGGCAATCACCAAGCCAAGTACACCACCAGACTGTCCTATTGTGATTGTGCCCAAACCACCAACAAGCAAGACATAAACGGCCGTTATCAACGCAGTCAATCCCCCATAAACCAAAGTGCGGTTAATATAAAAATCCACTTCCCACAAACGGTAGCGCAGCATCGCAAACGCAATCGTTATCGGCAAAACAAGCGCGGAGAGTAAATAAATAAGACCCATGGACATGACAAAAAGTGCACGCCCTACGGGATCATCGCGTACAAATGGCACATTAAGCAAGAAGATCGTATTAATCAAACTGAAAACAACAACGATTGTAAACCCAAATAAAACCCATTTGGTTTGCTGACGCTCTTCAGGGGTAGATAATCGTCGAAAGCGATACAGTTGTGCTGCAATACCAAAAGAAAACCAGGCGACACCAAACAGGAGTAACAAGGCATCGCGAACGGTACGTGTATTGGGAATAACGGCCGTATTGGTCAATGTTTGCGGATAAATAATGTATAGGATCACACTTGCGACTGTCCAAAGGATAAACAACCAGCGCGTCCAACGGGGTTGAAAACGGCCGTTTGGAAACATACATAAAACAGCCATCAAACAGCACAATTCGACCGTACGCAAGAAACCAATCGGCCACTGCCAGCGCACATTAAGAAGAATTAACCCATCCAACAACGGCGGCAGTAAGCCATATAAAACGAACATTATGGCGACTAACATGGCAAACCAGTCGTCGGCTTTGCGCCAGGCGATCAATGTGCTAACCAGAAGTGAACCGACGACGACTATTATTTCCCAAAAGGTAAAATAGGCTGCAAAAAAGCGTAAAGACACACCCAATTCTGCCAATGCCGCGCCATAACCATAGTAATCGGCTCCGAGCATATTAAAGCGATGGGGAACGGCCGCAGCCACTAAAGTCAAGACGACAAATACGAACACAAACCAGACAGCCCGCAAAACGGTCGTTTGCTGCAAAAACGGTTTCGTTTGAATAGGTATCTCTTTATTCATGATTATGATAATAACATATCATTGGCATGAAACTCAATCTGGA
>JAGRDI010000487.1:0-2083 GCA_020432765.1 Anaerolineales bacterium
TGTCACCAGTGTGCCGGCAATATTTGTTTGACGCAACACTAGTTTGATGTGCTTTGATTTGTATGAAATTGAAAAGCATTAGGCAAGTAATATTTTAACAAGAGTCTATCTTTGTGAAACCAAATTATTTACGCCCATAAACAAGGAGTTTATGATGAATACGGAGCCTGATTTTTTAGATATATTTCAAACTGCGGTAAAAGATTTACCACATGGTGTTGATTTGCTGCACAATCCAATGCTGAATAAAGGGACTGCCTTTACATTGGCAGAAAGAGAAAAGCTTAGTTTACATGGTTTATTGCCTCCATGCGCCACGACGCAAGAAATGCAAGTACAGCGCATTATGGGCAATTTCAATATGAAGCCAAACGATTTAGAAAAGTATATTTTCTTGATGGCTCTCGAAGATCGAAATGAGAATCTGTTTTATCGGGTTGTCATGGAAAATCTGGAAACCATGATGCCCATTATTTACACGCCAACAGTTGGCAAAGCATGCCAGACATATGGGCATATTTTCCGTCGTCCACGCGGCTTATACATTTCAGCGAATTTCAGAGGGCGGGTTGCGGAATTGTTGGCTAACTGGCCTTATGAAGATGTACGTGTTATTGTTATGACGGATGGCGAACGTATTTTGGGTCTAGGCGACTTGGGCGCAGATGGCATGGGCATTCCTGTCGGCAAATTGTCACTCTATACAGCTTGTGCAGGCATCAATCCATCGCAAACATTGCCACTTACGCTTGATGTTGGCACAAACAACGTACAACTGCTCAATGATCCGCTTTATATTGGCTTGAAACAAAATCGACTACGCGGCGACGAATATGATGCCTTTATTGATGAGTTTGTAACGGCCGCTCAAGCCCGTTTCCCCAAAGCGCTCATCCAATTTGAAGACTTTGCCAATATCAATGCCTTTCGTCTGTTGAAAAAATACCGCAACCGCATTCTCACCTTCAATGATGATATTCAAGGAACTGCCAGTGTGACATTAGCCGGCCTTTATTCTGCGCTGCGGATTACAGGTCAAGCTTTGAAAGACCAGACCATTGTCTTTTTAGGCGCTGGTGAAGCAGGTATTGGTATTGCCGACTTGATTGTATCGGCAATGGTAGAAGAGGGTGCCACCAAAGAGGAAGCCCGGCAGCAGTGCTGGTTCATCGATTCAAAAGGGCTGGTTGTAAAGAGCCGCGAAAACCTGGCCCAACATAAGCTGGCCTACGCACACGATCATGAACCGCTGCCAGATTTGCTGTCTGTTGTCAAAAACTTGCATCCAACAGCGTTAATCGGTGTTTCCGGGCGTCCCAAGAAATTCACCCAGCCTATCGTTGAGGCCATGGCAAAACACAACGAACGGCCGATTATCTTTGCCTTGTCTAACCCTACCGCTAATTCAGAATGCACAGCCGAGGAAGCGTACACCTGGACCAACGGTCGCGCTATCTTCGCCAGCGGAAGTCCGTTTGAACCGGTTACATTGCACGGCAAAACCTATATCCCTGGCCAGGGCAACAATGCATACATCTTCCCCGGTGTTGGCTTAGGGGTAGTGGCTTGTGAAGCAACCAATGTCCCAGATGAGATGTTTAGTGCGGCTGCCAAAACATTGGCTGCCATGGTAAGTGAGGACGATCTGGACATGGGACGGGTTTACCCGCCATTGACCAGCATTCGTAAAGTATCGGCGGCCATTGCAACGGCCGTTGCCCAAATCGCCTACGACAAAGGGCTGGCACGCGCACCAAAACAAGAAGATTTACGGGCTTTTATTGAGTCTGAGATGTATCAACCGACTTATCAAAGCTATACAGACGCATAAATCAATTATGGGAACGGCTGCAAAACGGCCGTTCCCCTCTTCCCCTTTCTGGACTAACTGCCCCTCCTTCCCATATAATCTCTTTATGTCTGGCGACTTGTTGCAAACGAAATTGTATGTACCGAGGTTACGGCCGTTGCACTTATAGATGTATTCACTATCATACATTTCTCTTTTCTACCCGGTCTGGGCATCTACGATTTCGCCGTCGTGCCATTCCGGATCGGCCGTGAGCAGAGCACGCAGTTCCAT
>JAGRDI010000487.1:2216-2566 GCA_020432765.1 Anaerolineales bacterium
ATTTCTAAGCGGGCAGCCAGGTCTTGCAGCTCAGCTTCTTTTTCCGGCTTGACAGTTACTTTGGCAATGGTTCCGTACATGATCTTTCCTCCAGATTTATCTACCCGACAATTTTGTCAGGCGGTAAGACTTCCATTAATAACAGACGCAATGATGCCGGCCTGTTCCCCTATGCCGAGAAACAGGCCGGATTTTTGCCCGGATAACCAGGGCAGACCCACAAAGTACAATCCGGGATAATTGGTGACACCTTGCTGCTGGATGGGATACCCGTCGCCGTCGAAAACGGGCAGTTTGACCAGACTGAAGTCAAATGTGTAGCCAGTGGCCCAAATGATGGTGGTGATACC
>JAGRDI010000487.1:2757-4013 GCA_020432765.1 Anaerolineales bacterium
GTTTGGTCTTGCCCCCCTTGCAAACGGCCCAACAATGTAACCCCATCTCGGGCAAACCGGTGCAGATTGAGCGTATGCCCGCCATCACGACCGGTGAGTTGAGGATTCGCGCCAAATCTGGCCTTAGGTGATGGCAGTTTCTCGGCAGGCCGGTCAAAAAAACCGCATAAATTCAGCCAATCATATACATCCTTGCCGCGATAGCGACGCGGAGCACGGCCGGCACGGCCGACACATAAATACACCTTGCGCCCGCTTTGGTACAGCTCTTCGGCAATTTGACAGCCTGATTGTCCACTGCCGACCACCAGCACAGCCCCGGCCGGGAGCATTTGAGGATGGCGGTATTGGCTTGAATGAAGTTGAATGAGCCGGCGGGACAACGCCGCACTATAAGCCGGCAGCCTGGGTTGTTGATACAAACCGGTCGCCATGACCACATTCTGCGCTTCAAAACGGCCGTTCTCTGTTTGTACCAGATAGTTTCGTCCGTTGTCATGTTGTTCAACCGCGTTCACTTGCACACCATACTGAATGGGAAGATGAAAGCGCTCGACATACTGCTCAAGGCGGGAGACAACCTCAGTCCGGGGCATGAAGCTATCCGGTGCGCTGTCCTGGTATTCAGCGTCGGGCAGACGAAAAGACCAGTTTGGCGTGACGAGGGTAAAAGAGTCCCAGCGTTCATTGCGCCAGGCATACCCAGCCTGGGCCGCTTTTTCAAAGACAATGTGCTCACGGCCGTGCCGGGTCAAGTAGTAACTGGTGGCCAATCCGGCTTGTCCCCCACCAATGATAATCGTTTCTATCTGCTTCATTTGGGCCTCCTGACCATCCATCAAAAAGTTTCGTATTTAGTATAGATGAATAACTTGCTCAAAGTCTAGCCCAAATAGTGCTCAAATTGTGTTCATTTATGCCCATGTGAGTAGTCTCATTCTAACACCTGGTATATCACGATTTAGAGACCCTCTATGATCAGGTTGAGGTCTTGTCCGAGCGCTAGCCACTTGGAATGAGCAACGGCACTCTCTAAAGCTGCTTCCATGACAGTCATTCCATCCCAACATCCTCTGAGCCGCGCTCAGGTGACACCCAACTATTTCATCATCCCGATCACATCTGCCTCCTCCCAAGACTCCACGGAACGGCCGTTGGCAAAACAATTGATACTAATACCACTCAACTGAACCCGTTTGCTCGTTGGGGGAATCCTCATAAACACGCCCTCAAGCGTCCCTTGCATTGTCCAGCGC
>JAGRDI010000488.1 GCA_020432765.1 Anaerolineales bacterium
AGCTTGAGATGTTGGTAATCAGAAAAATACCCAATTTCATTGTCAGCCGCATGAATGGGTTAGGAATTTCTGTTCCTTGTGAAAAATACCTCCATAATATATACACCGGATAACGGAGAAATGTTCCAATCGTTACTGCGGTTTGTAAAACTTAAACTTCTGTGTGATGAGTTTGAGTTAAGTGAGACTAACAATGTTGCCAATTTTGAATGGTGTTGCGGCACCACTTTTACGATACGATCATTGGTATAATTCGGGACAAGGAGACAAAAATGGAAACAACGGCCGTATTAAATTTACTTATACATGGCAACCAACTAAAACGCTCAGTGCGAAATGGTTGGGTACAGCGAGGAGTTCCCAATGCGGAAAACGTTGCTGCACATAGTTACGGTGTTGTGTTTATCGCATTGACTTTGGCACAAATTATCGAAGTTGTGGTCGATCTAGAGAAAGTGTTAATCATGGCTGCACTGCATGATTTGCCTGAAGGTCTGACAACTGACATCCCCACACCAGCCTGGCGCTATTTGCCCACAGGTATAAAAACTGAAGTGGAACGTGGTGCTATGCAGGAGATTATGTCAGAGGTCAGCTTCGCGCCTAAAATGTTTGCTGTTTGGGAAGAGCTGCATGTTTCAGAAACGGCCGAATCTTTGTTGGTGCATGATGCAGATAAACTCGATATGTTTATCCAGGCACATATGTATGCACAGCAGACGGGCAATCGACAGTTAGAGGAATTTTGGACTATTCCATATAAATTCCATTATCCACAAGCTCAAGCGATTTACAATTTGTTACGCGCACAACAGGTGTAAGTTTAGGTTATCGAATAAACAGAAATAAGTCGTAGTTGAACGCTGATTTTTTGGATTAACATATTTTGGTTAGGGTTGCCCACCTAAATACATGGTTTATACTTCTTCGCGATGAATCGAATTATCTTTACTGTTATTGCCGTTTGTTTGAGTTTGAGTTTGTTTGTTTTGACTTTGCAAGCCCAGACTGAAAACCCAACGCCTGTAGAACCAACCACCGTCGGACCAACGCCTGTTCCCCCCGCAAATGCCATGCAAACACATCTTGTACAGTCGGGTGAAAACCTGACAATTATTGCGGAAGCCTTTGATGTGTTGGTTGAAGACCTGATGGTGGTTAACAACATTCGCAGCAGCGACATTTTAGCGGTTGGTCAAGAAATATTGATACCCGGGGGTGAAGGCGATGAGGTTGCAACTGCCTATCGCACACAATTGGGTGATTCAGTGGCGAGTGTGGCAGCCCGCTTTAATACCAATCCATTAGATGTTGCCCGAGTTAACCGGCTTGTTTTTCCGGCTTATGGCGGATTAGATTTTAATCAACCGTTGGCAGTTATTAGTCATACTGGAACGGCCGTTCCGCAAACAATAACGGGTCAACCGCATTTAGTCATGCCAGATGAGACGGCGACAATAATTGCCGCCAAGTATGGCGTGTCGCTTGCTGATTTAAGCGCCGCAAATGATTTAACTTTGCCTGCAAAAGTGTATCCAGGTCAGCGATTGCGAATTCCTGGAGCCAATGATTATCAATTTTTGCCTGGCGAATGGAAAAAAATTGAGATTACACCGAATCCTATCACCCAGGGTTCGACTGTTGCAATTTATGTTGAAAACTTTCTGGACGGCCAACCAACTGGTGAATTCGCTGGACAAAGCTTGAATTTTATTCCCAAAGAGAATGGTTTTGCCGCCCTTATTGGCTTGGATGCGTTCACTGCTACAGAAGATTATCTATTAAGTTTGGGAGGTGCCGGCAGCCGCCCATGGACTTCTTTCCACCAAGATGTGCCCGTGCAAGCTGCTGGTTATATCGTGCAGGAAATCAACGTGCCGGAGGAATTGGCGCCTCTTTTAGACCCTGAAATTCGTCAGAATGAGGATGATTTCTTGTACAAAATTTATGCCAATAATTCTGGGGATCCCAAATGGGAAGGTGTTTTTCAGGTTCCAGTTACCGGCACTGTGACTGCACGCTATGGCGACGGCCGTTCCTATAACGCAGGCCCTGTTGAGATTTTCCATTCGGGTGTGGATTTTGATGGTACGGTAGGGACAACGATTTCTGCTCCTGCAGCGGGTGAGGTCATTTTTAATGATTGGCTGGAATTACGCGGACAAACTGTGATCGTAGATCATGGCTTTGGTGTGATGACTGGCTATTACCATTTGTCAGATACCTTCGTTGAAGTTGGGGACGCAGTTGTGGCTGGCCAGCCCTTGGCGGCTGGTGGTTCAACCGGCTTGTCAACCGGACCACATTTGCATTGGGAATTACGCGTGATGGGTGTACCTGTGAATGGTATTCCCTGGACGCAGCAGACGTTTCCGTAATGGTGTTGTTAAAGGGACTAACCATAGACATTATTGGAATTGAGTTTATGTAAATAATAGGACACAGATTTACACAGATTTTTTTGCCTTTATCTGTGTAAATCTGTGTCTAAAACCTTTTGGGGATTATTACCGCTAAAGTCTAATAAATTGAAAACGATTACAAGACGTTCTTAATCTGCCGTCAATCCCATGAGCTATCAAAGAGCCTGAAAAATTAACTCAAACCTTCGTACATTCCTTCAATCTGGTTGGAAAAATGGTCGTTAATCACGCGGCGCTTGATCTTCAGTGTAGGCGTTAGTTCACCATCTTCCACCGTGAAGTTACGCGGCAAAATCGCAAACTTGCGTATATTTTCGACCCGTGCGAACTGTGGATTAACTTCTTCGTCAATGCCGCGTTGGATTTCAGCAATAACCAACGGATTATCGTGCAAGGATTGGCCTTCAATGCCTTTGGCCTCGGCAAATCGCTCGGCAGCTTCTTCTTCTAGGGTGATGAGTGCTGACAGGAATTTGCGGCGATCGCCAATCACGACGGCTTCTGCCACCAACTCTAAATTCTTTAGCGCTGCTTCAATGTTTTTGGGCGCGATATTTTTACCCCCGGACGTGATGATGATCTCTTTTTTACGGCCAATGATGCTTAAAAAGCCGTCTTCATCGAATTGTCCCAAATCGCCGGAATGCAACCAGCCATCAATAAGGGTCTCGTCTGTAGCTGCCTGATCTTTGAAATAACCCAGGAAAACATTACGGCCGTTTGCCAAAACCTCAGTATCGGGTCCTAATTTAACCTGAGTGTTAGGGAATGCTTGCCCGGTTTTGCCAAATTTAGTGGCGCCAAAGCGGTTAAATGTTGTTGGCCCGCAGCCCTCAGATTGACCATAAACTTCGTAAATAATGATGTCCAACCCGGCAAAAAACTCCAGAATTTCTTTATTAACCGGCGCTGCTCCAGATACTGCTAATTTAATATCACCCAAGCCCAACAATGGCTTTACCTTTGAAAAAACGAGTTTGTTGGCCAGATTGTATTTGATAGATAACATGCCGCCCGGCTCTTCACCCTTGTTTTTGAGGTCAGAGACTTGACGGCCGACACCCATTGCCCAATCAGCAATTTTAGCTTTGACGCCAGTCGATTTGCTCAATTGTTCGGTGACACCACTGTAGAAGCGTTCCCAAATACGCGGCACGCCAAAAAAGACAGTTGGTTGAACTTCGCGCAGATTCTCCGGTAACTTGTCTATCGATTCAGCATAATAAATGGCAAAACCGGCTGTTGCGCCGGCATGCACGGTAAACATTTGCTCGGCGATGTGAGACAGGGGTAGATAGGATAATAAGCGCTCGTTGGCGTTGAGAGAGAACATTTCAAGCGCGGTTTTGGAAGTGAAAGCGACATTATCGTGTGAAAGCATGACGCCTTTGGGTGGGCCAGTAGTGCCTGAGGTATAAATTAAGCTGGCAAGCTGGTCGAGTTCGATTGCCGCAATGCGTGCATCTAGTTCTGCCTCATCGACTTCATTTCCCTTGCTCATGAATTCTTCCCAACTCAGAGCTAACGGATCATCGATTACTGTGCCGCGCATCATGATGGCATGACGTAGATGGGGTAATTGATCACGTACAGCATCAACTTTGGCCCATTGACTTTCGTTTTCCAATAAAATGACGGGAGATTCGGCATGGTCAACAATATATTGTACTTCGCCAGGGGAATTGGTAGTGTAAACACCAGCACCGGCACCGCCAGCAGACATGGCCGCTAATAGTGTGATTGCCCATTCCGGACGATTAAAACCCAGAATACTGACGGTGTCACCGGGTTCTAGTCCCAAAGCGATTAAGGCACGCGCTGCCTGACGCACTTGCTTAACATATTCTTGCCAGGATGTTGGTACCCAGGCGCCCCCTTGTTTTTCAAAATAGGCAGGGGCATTTGGGCGAATACGGCCGTTTTCATGCAGTCGTTTAATAATGGTATCAGCGCTCATTTTCTTTCTCCTAATAGTAACCACAGAGGACACAGGGTAAAACTTTGTGCTCTCTGCACACTTTGTAGTTTAAATTTTGGGTAGTGGGTGTGACCCATAAAATCCCCTCATCAAGTTGAACCAACGATTATGTCAGTTTATCAACAGTTTATGCGTTTTATCATAATCCCGCATAAATCGCAATAAATTCGGGAATACTGGATATTGAGGTAAACACGGAAAGC
>JAGRDI010000489.1 GCA_020432765.1 Anaerolineales bacterium
CAACGCATAGTCAGAACAGGTTGTTGTAAATAAAAATAGGCTGGTTGGCTGGTATTAACTTTAGCGGCTTAACCCAATTTAGTGATATTGATAAAAGGAGTGGGTTGATTTTTAAGCATAATGTTTGCGCCCAAAGAACATAAGCTTTTAAATGGACATCATGGAACTACATTTGATAGTCTATCCCCCCCCCCCCTTTTTTGTCAATATAATCGGGACAAATGTCCCATATTTATTAAAAACTTATAAGTATGTATGATGATACAATTTTGTTTTTCAAAATTCTATCTGGCCAAGGAAATACTGGTTGGTACTCATAAAGGGATCAATTCTTTGGGGTCTACTATC
This sequence comes from Anaerolineales bacterium, assembly GCA_020432765.1. Classification (GTDB taxonomy): domain Bacteria; phylum Chloroflexota; class Anaerolineae; order Promineifilales; family Promineifilaceae; genus JAACFF01. The sequence goes on from JAGRDI010000489.1 coordinate 349, forward strand.
CTAGCTTTCTGCAATTTAAGCATAATTGGGGGAAGACACTAACCAGCAGCCATGAGTTTGTCAACGGCCGCTGCTAACTGCGCCAGATTGCGCACCACATGTACGCTGTCACAAATCGGGGCATAGTCGAGCATATCGCTGTCACCTGTGCCCCATTGGCCGGGCAGTTCGGGGTTGAACCAGACCAGACGACGAGCACGCCGCTGCAGTTGTTTCATCAGGTCGATACGCGGCGAATTGTAATTGTTACGGCCGTCACCCAAAACAACCACCATGGTACGGCCGTCGACACTATCCAGCCAATTCTTGAAAAACGTATCCAGGCTGTGACCAAAATCAGTCGCATAATGGCGCGGGGCACGGCCGTAAAAATTCTCCAAAACCTCGTCAACCGCCTCGCCGGCACGACTGCCAACCAGAATAATGCTGATCTCTTCCATATCCGAATAAAAGCCAAAGCTGCGTGTTTTCGACACCTGATCTTGTAATTCATAGGTCAGCCGCAGCATAAACTCCGCCACAGAGAGCATTGAGCGTGACATATCACAAAGGAGTACCAGACTGGGTTTAAGCTTTTTCTTGCGGAATTTGATTTCCATCGGCACGCCGCCAAAACGTTGGTTAGCCCGAATTGTGCCTTTGGAATCAAACTTCCCCCTTTTGCCCCGTTTGCGCCGCAGTGCGGCACGGCTGCGCAGTTGGGTCACCAAACGCTGTACTTCCTTGCGCAGTTGGTTGGCTTCTTCCTGAGTCAGTGCCGAAAAAGGTTTGTTCATCAAATCAGACCCATAGAGGTCTTGAGGGCGATTGGCACGCTGTTCGGCGATTTGCTGCCCCACCTGGCGTGCCACCTGCTCCGCCAAGGCTTCCTGGTTGGCCTCGACAATGCCCAAGAGTTTTTGAATCGATTCCCGGCTCATCCCTTTTGCTTGCAATAACTGCACCAACTGCTGCAGCTGTTCTTCGAGTTTGCCAAAGCCCATCTTTTGCAGCATTCGGCGTGTTACCCAACGGCCTTCCTGGGGCGTGTCGGCCCAATCGGCCCCTGACTGGCGTGCCAACTCTTCCAACTCTTCTTTGGAGGGACCATCACCTCTGGTCAACCAATCTAACAAATCTTGCAATCGGCCGCTCATGGCTTCCAATGCCGCTTCAAGCATATCCTGCTCATCCGCATTCAGTTCTTCAAAAGCGTTTTGCATGGGTGGGCCATCACTGCCAAAGTACAACGGAAACAGTTCCTCAAAAATGGGGATGTCATCAAAATCTTTGACAAGCGTCGCACGCATCGATTCACGGAAGGTGTCTTTACCCTGAACCCCTATGATTTCGAGGGCACGCATGGCGTCAATGGTTTCGCTAATTGAGACGCGCACACCGGCTGCGCGTAAACCACGGGCAAATTGGATTAATCGGTCTTGCATGTTGGTCTCCTCTTATTGGGACTTTCGCCTAATCTGTCATACCCGCGAAGGCGGGTATCCATGCGGTGGATTCCTGCCTGCGCAGGAATGACAGATGGTATGTTAACGGCCGTATCGATTCGGCCGTCCCTTATCACCACCCATCATCCGTTTGGCTTTAGCGACATCGGTTTCATATTTGAGCAGCACAGTCAAGGTATTGGTCATCGTCTTTTCGTCGATGGCCGTGGCATTCAACGTCACTAAAGCGCGTGCCCAATCCAAAGTTTCACTAATAGATGGTACTTTGCGTAAATCCATATTGCGCAGCTGCTGCACAACCGCAACGGCCTGTTTGGCCAAATCGGCGCTCAAATCGGGCACTTTTAAGCGTACAATATCTAATTCTGCCTGGGATGTAGGATAACCAACATGGAGATAAAGACAGCGCCGTTTTAACGCCTCGCTAAGTTCACGGGTATTGTTACTGGTGAGTAAAACCATCGGTTGATGGCGTGCATTGATCGTACCTAACTCCGGCACCGTCACCTGAAAATCACTCAACACTTCCAGCAAAAAAGCTTCGAATTCAACATCAGAGCGATCAATTTCGTCAATCAGAAGGACAACCGGCTCATCTGACATCAGCGCAGTCAAAAGCGGACGTGGCAGCAAAAAGTTTTCAGAGAAGAAAACGTCCTCTTCTTGTGCCAGGCGCGAAGCTGCTTCGGCGAGACTATTAACATCGTCAAGCACATTGCGCAAGGTGTCGCGCAGCAGCTGCGTATAAAGCATTTGTTTGGCGTACTCCCACTCATACAACGCCTTGCTCTCGTCCAAACCTTCGTAACATTGCAAACGAATCAGGGGCATTCCCAGCGAAGCAGCCCACGCTTTGGCCAATTCTGTTTTGCCAACACCTGCTGGTCCCTCGGCTAAAATCGGTTTACACAATGATTGTGCCAGGTAAACCACAGTTCCAATTTCTTCTGAAGCGATATATTGCTGCCCACTCAAACGATTGCGGACATCGGCCGTATCTTTGAACATAACGGTTATCTCCATTTTTAAATTGCGTTTCTTGGTGTCAAACTATATAAAAGACATCCTTTTGCATTTTAGGATGTAAAACTCAAAACGTAAAGTATGATTTAGCTTATATTTCGTTTCGGCCACAGATCAATACAGGCATGTGCTGTGTAAAGCCGAACTATTTTCACGGATTAGAACTACGGCAATCCATGTTTGTTTAGCATAAGTCATGCGCCAGGTAGGTGACTGTTTTGTGGTGTTGAAAGCCAAGAGAGTGGTATAGATGCAGCGCAGGCTGATTATTTGCCCAGGCGCCAATTTGCAAACGTTGTGCGCCTTGTTGAGCCAATTTATGCATGGCTGCTGTAAGCAAGTAACGGCCGTAACCCAGCCCCTGAAAATTTCCACCAATCCCCAACGGTTCAATGACGCCTGTGTGGTCTTCAATCATATTTAACCAGGCAAACCCGCTAATTTCAGTATTAATTTTCAAGAACAACATCTCATCGGGATCCATTAACAAATCGGCAACTTCGGGTGCTGTATAGGGTTGGTACCACGGGTGGCTCCTGAAAATATTGTTGTAAAGTTGGGTAAAGTGAGCAACGGCCGTTTTACGATCAAATGTAACAACCTGAGCACCTGCCTTTTGTGTTAAAACCGGCAAATTCGTGATGTTTTCACACCACAGTACATTTTCACTATGTTCTACAAAAAATTTCTGTTGTTGTAACAAACAGGCAGCAGGTGAATCCAAACGCTCAACGGCAAATGACAATTGTTTGAACTGAGAACCCTTTAAATCAACTAAAATATGCTGTAACAGCCGGCTGCCATATCCCTGCCTTCGCCAACGCACCGCAACACCCCCTTCCAATTCAGCGATGTGGGATAAGCCAGGAACTGGTGTAATCCAGGCAAATGCAGCGATTTCGCCATCCTCCAACGCGACTACCCACGCCAGACCGCCGAGCGACCGGATGTGGCTAATACGATTTCGGACGTCACGCCCAGAATGCGAATCATCAGGGTAACATTCTGAGAAAAACATTACCAATTGAGGCACATCTTGTGGGGTATATCGACGAATCATATAGGTATTGTACGGCCGTTTCTTTCCAATGAAAACAAATTTTATAGGTGCGCGGAAATTCTGCTGGTGTAATGTCATTACACGACGAAGACTGAGCCCGTCGAAGTCGACAGGCTCAGTCCTCTTCTCATATCAATAAAAACTCCGCACACATAAATTTTATCTAATGCTTGACCCCACCAAAAGAGAATGCTAAAATCCCCTCCGCTCGCCCTCATCGTCTAGGGGACTAGGACGTAGGCCTTTCAAGCCTAAAACCGGAGTTCGAATCTCCGTGAGGGCACAACAACAAACACCAGCCAAATGGCTGGTGTTTGTTGTTTTAGGCAGAACGAGAAAACTCTTTTTCCCCTTGAGGTGAACTGGCTGATAAGAACATTTGTTTGAAAAAGCGTTTTCGTCCCAGCAGGTTCTCAAACCATTATTCAATCCCTGCTGATTCCAGAATACCGGCGACAAATGCTGCCGGCTCACTCTCGCATCCCATAACATGAATGTCGGAAGCAGGGCTGACGGAGAGAAGGTAGGCTAATGTCCTAAGCTTGTGCTCCAAATCGAGTCCACAACCAAGAAACACGAACGCAATTGTTTCCTGCGCGAAGATGCGCACCAGCTCCTCAAAACTGATCGCGACATGAAGTTCGATTTGCTCTGACTGGAGCGACCGTGCCAAAGTCCCTAAATCTGCGGTGCGAAC
>JAGRDI010000490.1 GCA_020432765.1 Anaerolineales bacterium
ATGTGGGCGACGATGTCGCTGCTGCAGTAGGTGCAGGTGTTGGAACGGCCGTATCGGTTGGCACCGCGGTGATGGCTGGCCGTGGCGTATTTGTGGGAGATAGTTCAATTGTGGGGGAAACGGCCGCTTCGGTTTCACTCAGCTCAATCGTTTCAGCAACGGCCGTTGGTGTATCAGTTACAATTGCAGTAACAGACGGGGTTGACAAAACTGCAACCACCTCTTGCCGCTCAGCAGGTTGGTTACACCCAGATAACAAAAACAAACCAGCCAGGAACCAGACAAACCTTCCCTGTTTCCCAACCATCAAAATCCTTGATAAATCCACTGCGGCGTACTGTCACTGGTCACAATAATCAACAAAATAAGGATCAAACACAATGCCAGCGCCAATACATTTTCACGCGAAAATAGACGCCGCCACATAGTTATTACCCTTCACCACACCATTTCCATTCGCCATCTTCTTCGACAACACGATAGGAAGAAAGCGGGAATTCTGTATCTTCTGCACCATACGTGGCAACAAATTTGCCTTCACAAGCCACAATTTCACTGTCGCCAACCTGTTGGCAAGCCATACCTTCTAAATGCACATCAGAAACGCTCTCAAACGTGCGAATTTCACGTTCCGACACGGCTTCCATCTCGGCGCACAGCAGTTCACGGATTGTATCCGCATTTGAGTCAGCTTTGGCTTGTAAATATTTCTCGACCGTTGCTGCGGGGTCACTCGCACTGCTGCCCCCACAAGCAGCCAGGAACAACAAAACAAAAATCAACAAAAAGAAAACTTTCTTCATTTTTTAATTCACATCCTCTAATTCATTGCGCACCGCATCCAATGTCACCAAAACTGCTAGATTATGCACCGGATAACCAAAAGTAAAGGTATCGGGATTGTTGTAATCATATGGCTCTGAATAGGTCAGGTGCACATTGTCACTGCTTAAACCCCGGCCTGGAATGGTTTCCGCGAGCAGGTCAAATTCCATCAATGGCACTTGCATTTCCGCAGCAATGTCACGGATGATATTGTTGTTGATGTTGTCACCGCCCTCGAAACGATCCGCTTTGGTCGCCAGGATAGGGACAATACCGGCATCCATCACAGTTTGCACAACCTGACGCATATTAAAATCAAAACCACCTGGCGAACCAGCATCATTCGATCCCAACAAAATAAACATCACACTCGGATTGGCGAGTCGAATTTTGCATGTTAGCAAATCTTCATTGGCGTCACAAAAATCTTTGTCCGACCAGAGCGGGTCAAACACTGACCAGGAATGTAACCCCACGCGCACACTCACATCATAATTGTTAAATGATCCGGCGTAATAATCAATTGTTGGCTGCAAATGGGCAAATTCCGGGCTGAGGGCATAGGTATCACCATCCCAATGGGCGATGGATTGAGGGGTAGCGATCAAACTGTCGCCCAATATCGCGAAGGTATTGGGATCACGTCCTGTTTCTTGGCCGTGGGCGTAAATGGCAGCGACATTCGCTTTGGCAGCGTCATCCATGATCACAAATTGATTAGAAGCCATGCCATTGATGATCACCGGAACGGCCGTCGGGGGTAAAAGCGTCGGCGTAGGATTGAGGGCAATGGTTGCGGCAGGCGCGACTGTCGGCTTTTCCTCTGTTTGTGTATCATTGGGAGATACGGCCGTTGCCTCTTCAACTTCACCAATCGGTGGCGCTAATGTCGGGGTTGGCAAATTCTCTGTGGTTTCTTGAGTAGGAACGGCCGTAGTCACCGGCTCATCTCCACTACAACTAACCAACAACAGCGTAAATACTAAACTAACTAATATCCAAATTCTTCGCATAAGTTGACCCTAATTTTCAGTCGGTAGTATAACTTCTTTCCATAGCGTATCAAGCATCATTAAGGCAGAGAGATTATGCAGCGCATGACCACGTTGCAGCGCTTCAGGCAATGTATAGTCGTGAGCATAAAACGAAGACATATGTACTCCATCGACATCCAAACCACGCCCTGCAACCGACCCTGCAACCAGATCAAAATCCCATAAAGGCAGTTGATAATCGGCTGCTATCTGGCGCAAAATATCATTATTTTCGTCGCTGCCCTCAACCCGATCTGCTTTGGTGCCAATGATGGGAATCACACCCTGGTCAATGGCATAGTCTACAATTTGGCGTATGCTTTCATCAAACAACTGCGGGGCACCAGCATCATTCGACCCCAAACGTATAAACACAACGCTAGGATTATGTAAACGAAACTCGCATTCAATTGGTGTTTCGGCAGGGCCACAAACTGCTTTATCAGCCCAGGTAGGATCAAAAATTGTCCATGAATGTAAACCCACCCGCACGGCAACGCTGTCACGCGCATGTGAACCACGATACTTGTCGATCACATCTTGCAGATAAGCATAGTCACCTAAGTTGTATTGTCCGCCATCAAAACGTGCCATAAAAAATGGATTCTCTGTCGTCGAATCCCCGATTTTGGCATAGGCGTTTGGGTTGCGCCCCAATTCCTGACCACGTGCATAAATTGCTCTGGCGCGTTGCACAGCCTCAGGTGACAAAATAATAAAGCTGCTTTCGGGCAAGCCATTGATAGCCACGTAGGCGGGTTTGGTTGTGATTGGGTTTTGGTCACCGCCTGCACTAAGCGCTGCCGAAGCGGCCGTTTCCTCCCCACCGGCAACAGGAATCACCAACACCTGTCCGGCAAATACTTGATCCGCATCGGTTATGTCATTTATCGCAATGATATCTTCGAGCGCCACATCATAAATCTGCGCCAAGTAGGAGAGTGATTCGCCGGGCAGGAGCGTATGATTGGTTGTGTTTGTGATGGGTGCTGGCGGGACAACGGCCGTTGTTGTCATTAGCAAAGTGGCACTTATTACTGGTTGAACCGCAACTTCTGTTGCCTGCGGTCGACCAAACGGAAAATCGATTTGCTTACTTTCAATAAAACGTCCCAAAGAGACACCCACCAGCAGCGAAAGCGTCACCAACAAGATGCTCGAAACTAAAATGCCCAATAACAAAAATTTGCGTCCCATAATGCTCTGGATTTTACAACAATATTGCACAATGCGTACCGGCTGCAATAAATTGGGCAGGGTTTTTCAGTAGCCGGCAATTCCC
>JAGRDI010000491.1 GCA_020432765.1 Anaerolineales bacterium
GAAAGCGTTACTTACACACTCTCGTTAGAAGTCGTCCAGGTATGACAACAACGGATAAAGAAAAAGCGGCATGGTTCATTTTGGACAAAACCATCTTTACAAGTATGCTCAATGTAGCCGCGGTATCCTTACCGCGCAGAGAGGACGCGGTAAGGATACCGCGGCTACGAATTGTAAAGGTCTTGACCGCTGTTTTGAACTCTGCCGAAAAAGCGGATGAATAAAATTGTCCGTTCTTATCAAAATCTGTTGTAGTTGTCGAAAAAGTAAAACAACCTTAAAATTTAGTAATCTTGCTCAAATCAACAACAGGAGAGGACGAAAACAGATGGAAGAAGTTTTAGCCCAATTACAAGCTGCCCAACAAGAAATAGACCCGCAATTTAAGGCTTTACGCAATGTGATGGGTGCGCTGCGAACGGCCGTTCCGTTGGCTGCCGCAGAACAAGCCGATGCTTTGCCCATGCAAAAGGCGTTGCTAAAGTTGGAAAAAGCGGCGCTGGATGTGGAGAGTGAAGAGTTGGATACGGCCGTTGCACTTTTCGCCTCCGCCACCCAAAACGCCCTCGACAATCTGGCCTATGAATTTGCCAAAGATTTGCGTGAAGCCTTTGCTGAACGCGGCGAAACGATGGAAGGCCGTCCGCCCACGCTCAGCGTCGGCTGGTTAACCTTCAAAATTGATATGGCGGCGCGCAAAGGCCAATGGTTTTTCGGCAAAGAAGCACTTACACGCCCTATTCCCCTTTCACTAACGGGAATTCTAAAAGCGTATGATCGACAGGTCAAACGGGTTGTTGAACGCCAAATTGATGTTGATAAATTGCTGACGGAACTGTACCAAGCATGGCAAGATTGTCGCGAGAAACGTAAAAGTCGGCCGTCGCGCATCAATATCGTTGAAACGTACAGTCAAGTGACGCTAAATCGCCAAACGAACCGTTTTTGGAATGCACCCTCACGCAGCACATTCAAAGATTATGAACGCGCCCTTTTTGTGCGCGACTTGACCCGTTTACGTGCATCGGGTGTGAACAGACTGGTTGTTGATGGTGAAGAACGCCAGTTAAGTTTGGGTGTGGCCACTAAAAGTCAAACCGAACAAGCCAGCCGCAGCATCTGGTTACCGGAAACGGCCGTGGATGGTCAATATTACAGCGACATTACTTTTGAATAACAATAGCCACTCAGGCTTAGGCCGGTCTCCCGACCGTGTCCGGCTGCGGCTCGGTCAGGAGACCGGTCGCGAGCAGTATAACTTATGACCGAACTCGACATTTCTAAACCGCTTGCCCGCCACATCATCGAAATCTTAGGCAGCTATGGCACGCCGCCCACACGCGGTATTCAATATTTTAATGTGGGCAACCGCTCATTGTTGGCCGCCATTGACGAATTCTATTTGTCATCCTATTTGCAAGATGGCGGTGCTGCTTACAAAATGGTCGTTGGTGATTATGGCAGTGGCAAATCCCACTTCTTATACTGTTTGCGCGACATGGCCTGGGAGCGACGCTTTGCCGTGGTCAAAGTTGATCTCAGCCCCACAGAAACGCCCTATAACGATCAAAAAGCAGTCTACCAGGCGGTAGCCAACAATATCCTCTGGCATGAACCGGCTGCCACAGTGAGTGATGAAAGCGGCTTGACCCTGTTTTTGCAGCGCACGCTGGAAGAAGTTGTAGACGGCGAATTGAGTTTGGAAACGCTGGCCAATCCCCTGTATCGTGGTCTAATCGACACTCTGGAGATGGCTTCTGTGGACAGTCCGGCTTACCAAACGGCCGTTATTGCCTATTTTGAAGCCCTGATTCGTGAGCAAGATGAACGCCTCGACTCCCTCACACGCTGGTTGATGGGCGAAAACACCTCGCCTGCCGATACCAAAGTTTTGCGCGAAGTGGGTGTCACCGGCAAAATCAATCGTCCCAATGCGTTTCGTATGTTACGCTCTTTATGCCAGGTAATTCGTGCGCTTTCCTACAGTGGACTCATCCTGCTTTTTGACGAAGTAGACCGCATGGCCAGTGTAGGCGGCAAGGCCGAAAAGCTGGCAACCGACACCTTACGCGAAGTCATCGACCGCACCCGTGAAGATTTACCCGGCGCGATGTTTGTCTACGCCGTGCCGCCGCAGTTCATCAGCGACATTGTGCCCAAATATCCTGCCTTGCAACAACGGGTGCGTGCGCCCGGCCGTTTTAGTCGGGTCAATCATTTTAGCCCTTTGATCAGCCTCGATCATCTTGACTTAAGCGAGGATGACCTCATGCTGGCGATTGGCGAAAAGTTGGTACCGATTTACGAGACGGCCTTCGATACTCAACTGGATCATGCAGTGCAGACAGCCAACGCGGTGATTCTGGCTAATGTGGCGCGTGATGTGTTTCTGGATATCAGCCACCGCCGCTTGTTTGTCAAATCGTTTGTGGTGGAGTTGGCACGCCAACATTTGGAAGAAGAACACACTATCACAGAAGGTGAGGCACAGGCGATTTTGCGCGGGCAAATTGATACCTTGATGGGGGGAGAGACTGCGCCGTATTGATTATGGTCAATATAAGTATGGTCATATAAATATGATTGGTGAAACTGTAAAACATCCTCAATTTGGTGAAGGGCAGGTGGTGGCTTTATATCGCAATGGAGCCGATTGGATGGTGCGTTTTGAGAATGGACTACGTTTTCGGCGTCCGTGTAGTGAATTTGTGAGCGACGGCCGTTTCCTTGCAGAACCCTCGCCAACATTCCAAACCATCTACCAACCGCCGCCGCCGATGCCGCATTCACAGTTAGATGCGCGCCAACTGATCGAATCCTTAAGACTGGGTATCGCCCCGGCGCAGCACGTGGCCGAATTGACCATCAATCTCGAACCGGAACGCGAAAGCATTATCCAGGCACTCAACCTGACGCACAAACAAGGCGGCGCTGTGCGGGCTGTGGTCGGCGAATACGGCTATGGCAAAAGTCATCTGGTGGAGTTAACCGCTCAAGACGCACTCGAACGGAACTTCCTGGTGGCTACACTCAGTCTGGATTTGTTAGAACTGCCTCCGCATCGTTCTTTCGACATTTATCGTGAAGCAATGCGCCATGTGCGTTACCCTGATACGGATGAACGTGGTCTTGAACCTTTGTTGGAGAGAACCGCCGATCCACAGCGCATTGTGCCGCAGCTACATGATCTTTCGCCTGCCGAAATAGACCCGCTGGTGATTGGGTTGTCAGCTATTGCCAACACTGCTTCTTCGCGCCAACGCCGTGCCTGGATGAACTGGTTGATGGGCGGGCGACGTGTACGCTCGCTGAACAAAGGCGTGCCGCGCGGCGTCAAATTCCCCACCATCTATAAAATCGGTCAAAACGCACGCCAAATCGCCTATTTGCTCACGGGCATGAGTGCCCTGGCACGCCTGGGTAACTACAGCGGCTTGTGTGTGTTGGTAGATGAAGCCGAAAGTTATTCGCTGCTGCGGGCTTACCAACGTCCCAAAGCCAGCCTCTTTTTCCAGGCGGTGATTTATGCCGCTTTGCGTGATCAGCAAACGATTCTCACGGCCGATCAATTTCCCCAGCACCGTTATCGTCAATATCCCATCGCCTACGACCAGGGGCAGTCGCTCTTTTTCCTCTTCACCGTTACCCGCAGCGATAACCGCATGCCTTTGCACGATTGGTTGACGGATGAGCAAATTTTTTATCTGAAGCCGGAAGTGTCGCCCAAGGAAGTCGGACGCTTTTTAGAACGCATCCAGATGTATCATGGGCAGGCATTTGCCTATGAACCGGGCGAGCGGCAGGGACAGGTGCGGCGCGGTGCGGCTGAATATTTGGCACAGGGGGTCAGAAACGGCCGTTTTTCAATGCGAACAGTCGTGCGGCTGGCCGTCGAACTCTATGATCTGCTCTACCTTTATCCCGATTACGCCGTTGCCGCTTTGCTCGAAGACCTGCGCGGGCAAGTACAATAAAGATGCAGCCACAAAAAATCGGCATCCTGCACCCCGGCGCAATGGGTATCTCTGTTGCAGCCGCTGCCCAAAACAGCGGTCATACCATCTATTGGGCTTCCGAAAAACGCAGCCTCCAAAAATTATCATAATACCCTCCGATGGCAAAGATGTGAACATAGTCCTGATCAAATTTATAAATGAGGCGGTCTTTTGGGCTTAATCTACGCGACCAAAAACCGGAGAGATTATGCCTTACTGGCTCTGGTTTTCCTGATCCACTGGCCGGATCACTCCTTAACATTTCTTTTAACTGACGACACAAAGTCTTGTGTAAGCGCTTATCTTTTACCCTAATGTCCTCATAAACTGACCAGGTATTGCCTTCAAACACCAACGATCTCATTAATATCCTCAGCGGTTGGTGTATACCCCGTTCCCGTTGTGTAGGTATGTAGAGATTCTGCAATTTGTCGCATTAGGTCATTGTTCTGCAGAACATATAATGTTTCTTGTTCGCGCTCCCAATCTGTGGCACTCATGATAATGAAATCCTCCCCATTACGTCGCGTTACCTTAAGCGGCATATGTGAAGCCGTAGATTGGTCTACAAAGCTTTTTAAGTTGTCTCTAAATTTATTTACGCTTACACTATCCATCATTTTTACCTTTATATATGTGTGGCAAACCGTACAGATATACAGTACGGCTTTTGGTAATTATAAGCTTGAAATTTAGGTAAGGCAAGCATCCGTATATTGGTTTGATAAAATGGGGCAGGGAATTTTTGATTATGGAATTTAAGTATGCAACATTGGAAAATTGCGCCGGTGCTACAGGCACGGTGGTTGTGATTGATGTGCTGCGTGCTTTTTCGACGGCGACCTATGCGTTTACGGCCGTTGCCGAAAGCATTCTATTAGTCAGCACAGTGGACGAGGCTTTTGCGCTAAAAGAACAATTCCCGGATGCCCTGATTATGGGTGAAGTCAACGGGCTGCCGGTAGATGGTTTTGATTTTGGTAATTCGCCAAGTGCGTTTGTCGATCTGGATTTGTCCGGGCAGCGTTTGATTCAGCGTACCAGTGCCGGCACGCAAGGCGTCACCCGTTCGCGGGAGGCGGACCATCTGTTGGCGGCCAGTTTTTGTTGTGCCGCTGCCACGGCGCGTTATGTTAAGCAATTATCACCACAAACGGTAACTTTTGTGGTGACGGGCGAATTTCCCGGCCGGTGCGGGGATGAAGACCGGGCTTGTGGGGAGTATATTGAGGCACTGCTGTGTGGTGAAACACCAGATGTAACACCTTTTTTGCAGCGCGTGCGCTCGTCTGATGCGGCGCGTAACTTTCTTGATCCCCATAAACCTGAATTTCCGTTGGCCGATTTGGAATTAAGTTTGCAGGTCGATAGGTTCAGTGCGGCTCTAGTCGTCGAACGAATCAATGGGCAGCTTATCATGCGGGCTAATGGATAACAGCCTGGCAGTTAAAGCGCGAATTCCACATACCTGGTCGTTGTTTTTTGCACGCCACGGCCGTTTCACCCCCGTGCAGGTACAAGCGATCCCACCCATCCTGGAAGGTAAAGATTCGCTGGTGATTGCCGCCACGGCTTCCGGCAAAACAGAAGCAGTCATCGCCCCGCTTGTCGAACGTTTCTGGACCCAACTCAACCGACCAGACGAATACGGTGTAACTATCTTGTACATCTGTCCGACCAGGGCGTTGGTGCGTGATTTGTATATGCGTTTGCAAATGGCTTTGTCAGACAGCGATATCATCGCGCTGATGAAAACCGGAGATACGGCAGCGGTGAGCACGCAACGGCCGTTTTCCATTCTGATCACCACCCCCGAATCCACCGACTCTTTGTTAACCCGCGTGCCCAGGCTTTTTACCAGTTTGCGTTCCATTGTAATAGATGAAATTCATCTGTTTGATGATACGCCGCGTGGCGATCATGTGCGCTGTCTGCTGCCGCGCATTGATCGCATCCGGCAATACGCATATCCAGAGAGTGAACCCCCGCAGCGCATTGCGCTTTCGGCTACCGTCGCTGATCCCGACGGTGTTGCTAAACGGTATTTACGCAAAGGTGTGGTGATAGAAATACCTGGCGGACGCGAAATTGTGGCGGATGTTGTGCCTTTATATGATTTGACGGAATTGGTACAGGCATTGGCGCAGCGCCGCGCACAAAAATCGCTAATTTTTTGTAACACACGCGCCGAAGCGGAAAAAACGGCCGTTTACCTGCGCCAAAATCTACCCCACCATGCCGAACTGTTTGTCCATTACAGCAATCTGAATGCGGCTATGCGTCATGAGGTGGAGACACGTTTTGCAGAAACGGCCGTTGCCATCTGCGTCTCTACCTCAACACTTGAATTGGGCATTGACATCGGCAGCGTGGATGATGTTGTGCTGCTGGGCGCACCCTATCATCTGACATCCTTCATGCAGCGGATTGGGCGCGGCGGCCGGCGTACTGAACAAACCCGTGTCTTGTGTATGCCCCAATCGCCGCAGGAATGGGCACGTTTTGAAGCTTTGCTCGCGCTGGCAAATGCGCCGCGTGAAAAACGAGTCACCTCAATTGCCTATGCCTTTCGTCCTGCCGTGCTGATCCAGCAGATTTTTAGCATGATTAAACAAAGCCCGACCGGCAGCGTGCGTATCGCCGATATTCGCCGGATTGCCCCGCCGGAAATTAGCAGTGAAGATATTCGCCGCATCCTCTCGAACCTGACATTTGCGCGTTACATTCAATCGGGTCGTTTGGGGGAGTGGAAGCCGGACATTGAGTTACAGGAACTGCTGGACAGGCATGACATTTACAGCAATATCGGTGCACAGCCGCTCACGGCAACGGCCGTCGATGCCTACACAGGCCGTACCATCGCGCAAACGGATCGCATGTACAACAAAGGCACGGTCGTCTTGTTTGGCGGGCAGCCGATGGTCGTTGTGTGGGTGGACAAATATCGTTTTGGTCTCGGACCCTCCCAACGCAAAACGGTAGATGATATTTTACGCTTCCAAAAAGGAGGGGCTGCGATTCCCTATGAGGTTTCGCAAGCTGTGGCAAGCGGCTTGAATTTGCAAACAGGACAGATGGCGCTGCTGCCGGATGATAATGGTGTCTGGCTGTTCCATTTTTGGGGCACGGTTTGGGGGGAATTGTTAACGGCCGTTTTGCAAGCCAACCATCTGATTGCTGAAGCGGTGAATGAACATTGTCTCTTTTTACGCCGGCCACTGGACAAACTACCACCCTGGGACACGGCCGTTGCTGCGGATGTCGCCCAAAAACGAGCCTTAGCATTGGCTGAACGCCTCGAAATGGGCCGTTTTCACAAATTGCTGCCGCCGGATGTTGCGGTGCCGGCAATCATGCGCCGATTTAATCTGGTTGAATTCGGCCAAAATTACCAGGCCGCGCAGCTTATTGTGCCTGCTGATATCCGTGAGCAGTTGACGATTCTGACTGGTTAATGTGCCAGCTGCGGAGCCGACAAGCCTTGTTGACTTAGGCTATTGCGTGCAGAAGTTCAACTTCTCTGCAGGAAGTTGAACTTCTGCTAAATACACAAGTTATCAAATTCACGTTCCTTACTAACTGCCAGGAACAATTACAAAGTCAAACTCACCAACCAAATTAGAATCATCAGAACTTGCGCCACAGATATTTTCACTACGAACTAGATAGAAATAATTGAGCACAGCATCACCAATCGTGTTTGGATCATTATATTCCACCGTGCTACTAGCTAGACTGTCGATTTGAGTATGACCGCTGTAAGGAGCGTTGCTGCGCCAAACTGTGTAACCACCACCGTTGGCCGGATCATCACTCCAGGTCAGTCGCGCAGTGGTTCCGACAGCTGTAATTGCGATTGTTGGTGCAACGGCCGCTACCGCTTCACAACTCACCGAGCGGCCAAAAATCTCGGCCTCATCCTCTGCCAGTCCAACAACTGTATCTGTCTTGCCTTGCC
>JAGRDI010000492.1 GCA_020432765.1 Anaerolineales bacterium
GCACGACGGGCAGCGGTGAAGCAAAAAAGCGGGCGTTATCGGCTGTCACTTCTGCGCCGCCGCCCAATTGAGTGATACGCGCAGCTCCAGCAACGACCGGAATGAGACTGAGTAATATAAGTCCAGCAGGTACAAGCCATTCTTTTTTATTGATGTTTTTTCGGTTTGTATTCATTTCTATCTCCATGAAAACCAAGCACATGAGATGATCATTCGTTGGTTTTCAAACAAATTTTGGCAAGCTGAAACAGACCAGCCGGGTTACGGCCGTTTCCATTTCAACCTATCTTCTGTTCTTATTAACTTAGGAATACGACTTTGAGAAAGCCTCTGAGCTAAAGGGGATCGTCTTTAGGCTCGTAAGTGAATACTTCCTCTAACGGGGAATCAAAGACGTAGGCAATACGAAAGGCTAATTCCAGCGAAGGAGAGTATTTGGCGTTCTCAATGGCGACGATGGTTTGGCGGGTGACGCCCACTTTAGCGGCCAAATCTTTTTGGGTCATTTCATCGTGATAAAAGCGTAATTTGCGAATATTGTTGCTAATAGCGATTTTACCCATCTCAGAATCCCCTCCGATACAGAGTTAGTCGGGTGATGTCGCCGATGACTTGTGCCACCAATCCAAAGAAGATGAGCAATGTGAACATGATCAACGGAGATTGCCCCAGAGCAAATGTGAGCATGGCAAAGAAGCTGCCAATTGAGGTAATTGAGTAGGTAATCTTTGTTCCCTTCAGGTCAATTAGCTTATCGCGTTCATCTTCAATATCTTCGATTTCAGGGTTGTCATCTCCGGTTTGGATAACGATGACGATGGCCGAGACGATGTGCGTTAGAATCATGCCAACGACAGTGACGATGATGGCAAACACGATGACGATTCCCCAAAGACGAAAGATATTCTGTGAGGTAAAGCTGTCAGTTTGCACCATTTGCAACACTCTGTATACAAAGAATGTCAAAATGATTGAGAAGCTGACCAGGGTTACGGATATGTTTTTTTCTTGAAAGGACATTGTTGCCTCGTTTTGTCTGTTTATTTTTACTTTCTGTAAATTATTATGGACATATAGTATATTATTTTTTTCATCATGTCAAGTATTTTTTACATCAAATGGCAAAAAAAACGGCCGTCTCCGAAAACGGGCGTTTCTAACACCAAACCAGCTACTTATCAGCAACCGCAATAATCACTTTCCCTTTGGAGCGCCCTGCACCCAGATAACCGAGGACAACGGCCGTTCCATTTTTAGGTAAAAGCCGTTTATAAGTTGTTCACACTCTACACATGGTAGAAACCTGACATGGCTAGAATTTGCCAGACTCCAGTATGAAATTTAAGTTTTGTCAGTCAACCAGCTTTCAAAATAATAAACAGTAGGGTAAAGTATACGCTTATAAAAGTTGGCACATTTCGGTGGAGAAATTAGTGACCCAAAAACAACCAATTAATTCAAAAAACAGCGTGTGGTTTAGCCGGTTTATGCATCCAGCCTGGGTAGTGGCTTTGGGAATCAGCATTAGTTTTGGCCTCGGTGTCTACACATTATTGGGTCAATATATTCGCACCAATAGTTTCAAACCGATTGCCGGTGCTTTTCTCATCATGATGGTAATCGCTGTGCCCTTTATCTTGACCTACGCTGAACGGGTTTCAGTCATTGCTGGCAAAGGCGGTGCTTATATCATAGCACGATCAAGCGGCCGGCTTTGGTTAACATATCTGAGCGGCTGGTTACTCATCGGCGGCGTCATCTGTTTGATGACTTTGTTAGCCTGGGGCGTAGCACTGCATCTAAGTTTACTTGTCGAGCAATTATTTGAAACGCAACTAGATTTGATATTGACTACAGTCGCCGTCATTATTTTTGTCACCTTAAATAGTTTGTTGGGGGGACGAATTGGATGGAAGGTACGCAGCAGAATCATTTATATCGGCATCGCCTTTTTCTGCGTGCTGCTTGTACGGGCTGCCTTTGTACCTGATGAGCTAAACCAATCCGCTCACTTTGTTACCTTCTCCGGCTCCACAGTAGAACTTGCAGCTTATATCTCTGTTTGCCTTTGGGGATTGTTGCTGATCCTGGGCGTGCGGGACAAAATTCGCCATCCCAAGCGGAATATCTTGCCGGCACTGATCTTAACAATCATTATTGCTGGCCTTTTAGGGTTTATCGCCGCAACGATTATTTTTAAATATCCACTCAACACACAGACCCTCACACCTTTGCTCAATATCATAATTGCCTATAACTTATTGCCTGGTTTCTCAGCAGTTACCATTGTTTATGCGCTGGTGGGCATTGCTTTGACGCTTATTGGTTTAAATCGGGCACTTGTCTATGGGTTAGATTTATTTGATGTCATGAGTGAAGATGGGTTTTTCCCACAATCTTTGCGTAAACTGACAGGCAAATACGAAACCCCACTGTTTCATCTTCTTTTTTTAGCGGCTATTTGCGGCATCTTATTACAACTAAACTCAATTATGGTCATTTGTGGCCTTGCTGTAACGGCTTTTGCTTGGGCATCGGCGTTGGTTCATTTGCCTGATTTAACACGTAACAAACGAGATTTGTCCCAAAATCGATTTCCAAAATTGCCATTTCATCCTTTGTTCCCTGGCATTACTGTAGCAACGGCCGTTTTTATTCCCTTCGTTTACCCCACATCTATTTTAATGTCTGTTGGTATCTGGATTGGCCTCAGCTTGCTTTACTATGTCGGTTACGCACGCCAAAGTGGCATTGCTGTGCGCAAGGATCATCTAACTATTGGCCTTGATCATGCTGCGCAGCAAACGGCCGTCACACGAGCTGGATTCCGCGTCATGGCCAGCATCACCAATCCAGAAACCGCACCTGCGCTTATTCAAATGGGCGTGCGTGTCGCTGCGCTTCATGAGGGCATTTTGGTCGTATTCCAAACCTTGACTCTGCCCGAGCAGATGACTGCGTCGCTGCAGCAAGAAAAAGCAAAAAAAGCGATCATTGAGCTGAATAATCTGGTTGCGCCGTTGGATATAACGGCCGTTACTATCCAACCCCTGGTGCGCATTGCCCCACGGCCCACCGATGGTATCTTGGAAGCCATTCGTGAAGAAGAAATTAATTTGCTTTTAATTGGATGGGAAGATAAACACCTGCCTGATGAGATTCGGCCGGATCCAATCCTAAATCCTATTATGCGTACAGCTCCCTGCGATATCATTATTTTACGGCATCCATTACCCACAAATCCCGCCACCGTCCTAATCCCTACCGCCGGCGGTTCCTATGCCCCCCAGGCGTTAAAATTAGCCGGCCAACTTTTTCCCGCAACCACGACGCAACTAAATCTCATGCATGTATCAGTCGACGCAACAGAAAATGAAACAGCTGAGGAAAAATTAGCTGCAACTGCTGCCGCCGCCGCGCTTAAACGCCCGCATACCACACAAATTACCAACGCAGCTAGCATTAGCGCAGGTATTTTAAACGCCGCCGAAAATGCAGATGTAATTTTCATGGGAGCATCCAAGGAAAGTTTTTTAGATCGTGCCTATTTCGGCGGTCTACCAGTTAAAATCGCTTATAAATCCGAAAAGCCAACGGTCATGGTACGCAGCTATGAGCCGGTTAGGCATGCATTCTGGGAAAGCATTTGGTTTTTATTGGCAGACCGCTTACCAACCTTGACAACAGACCAGCGCGATGAAGTCGTCGATTATATGCAAGCGTCCGCTCAACCAACTATTGATTTCTTTGTTTTAATCTTCCTGGCAGCGGTGATTGCCAGCCTCGGATTGTTACAGAGTAGCGCAGCGGTCATTATTGGTGCCATGTTGGTAGCACCATTAATGAGTCCAATTTTAGCGATGGCAATGAGCATCGTCAAAGGAGACCTTCAATTATTGGCGGTGTCTTCCGAAGCCACCATCAAAGGTGTGGCTGTAGCGATTATGGTCGGGGTCGGAATAGTGGTCATTTCGCCTATTGATGCACTGACTTCCGAGATTTTGGCACGCACATCACCCAATGTATTAGATTTAATGGTCGCATTAGCTTCCGGCGCGGCTGCGGGTTATGCACTCAGCCGCAAAGAGGTCGCTGCCGCTTTGCCGGGTGTAGCCATTGCAGCCGCCTTGGTACCACCTTTGTGTGTGGTTGGCATCGGTTTGGGAACGACTCAATTTTCGGTGGCTTTGGGGGCTTCTTTATTGTTTGCCACCAACTTAATCGCTATCATTTTGGCGGCAGCGCTTACTTTTCTGGCGCTTGGTTTTCAACCCCAGCGCGACGAACGCAATCGTCTCACCCGCGGTTTGAAGGTAACGGCCGTTGCCCTCATCTTCATCAGTATTATCCTCGTAATCACCACAGTCATCACCGTACGCCAGCTCAACCAGGAAAAAAATGTCGCAGCCATTTTCACATCCGAGATCGTCGCACGTGCCGCCGATGTCGAAGATATTCAAATCAGTCGCCAAGGGAATTCGTATACCATCACTGCATTGGTGCTCAATTATGACAATTCAACTTTGACAACCAGCGAGATTGAAGAAATTCAAACTGAACTTGACCAAGCTGTTGGCGGCCCTGTACAGGTTTTCATGACCATACTTCCAGCCACGCGTGGCGATTTAGACAATTCAGACAACCTTATACAACTAAATGAAACGTTCCAAAAAGCAGTCAAAGAACAAAATGCCGTTATTGAAAGTTACACGCCTTCAAAACAAGGTGACCATTATTTGATCAATGCCACCTTAATAACAGAAAATACAGATTCGTTTTCAGATGCAGTTTTGTTAAAATTGCAAACAGAGTTAAGTGAATCGATCCAGGCACCGGTCGCTTTACAAATCGTTGTTTTAGAAGGTCTACCGAAAAATTTACAGGCGGTTCCTTTACCAACCTCAACACCGAAATTAAAGTAATTGTTGAATCGCAAAGGAAAAGAGAACGCAGAATTTTAGTTTAGCGAGGAGAAAATGGAAAAGACAGATTTATTAGCACCTGTTTGGTCACATCTTACTGATTTCCAGCCTGTGCGTGGCGAAGGTATCTACCTCTACGATGCCGCTGGTATACAATATACTGACTTTACATCGGGCATTGGTGTCACAAATACCGGCCATTGTCACCCTGCTGTGGTAACGGCCGTACAAGCACAAGCCGCGCAGCTGATTTTTGGTCAGATTAATATCGTCACCCAACCAATTACAATTCAGTTAGCCGAAAAACTGAATGCAATCACACCACCCAACATCGATCGTTTTTTCTTCTCGAACAGCGGCGCTGAAGCGGTAGAAGGGGCGGTCAAGTTGGCGCGGCATGCCACCAAACGGCGCAATATCATTGTGTTCCAAGGCAGTTTCCACGGCCGTACCCACCAAACAATGGCCATGACTACCTCCAAAACCATCTACCGTCAAGGTTACCAACCATTACCGGCCGGCGTTTTTGTAGCCCCCTTTCCGTATGGTTACTATTACAGCATGGATGATCATGAGGTGACTGAGTTTTGTATGCGGCAAATTGATCTGCTGCTGCACAGCCAAACTGCACCCGACGAAACGGCCGCTTTTGTCATTGAGCCTGTTTTAGGTGAAGGTGGCTATGTACCTGCACCACCTGAATTTATGCAGCGGCTGCGTGCATTGTGTGACGAACATGGCATTTTGATGGTTGTTGATGAGGTCCAAAGCGGATTCGGCCGTACAGGCAAGATGTTTGGTTTTGAACATACCGGCATCGAACCAGACATCATCATTATGGCTAAAGGCTTAGCCAGCGGCATGCCAATTTCAGCCATCGGTTCACGCGCTGATTTAATGGCCAGGTGGCAAACCGGTACGCATGGCGGCACCTACGGCGGTGGCAACGGCCCTGCTTTAGCCGCCGCTTGCGCGACAATTGACGTGATCCAAGATGAACATCTGGTCGAAAACGCAGCCACATTGGGTGATTACCTCATGGACGGCTTGAATGATTTGAAAGCTGAATACCCGGCGATTGGGGATGTGCGTGGTCGGGGTTTGATGGTCGGTGTTGAGTTTTCAGATGCAAACGGCCGACCCGATCCCGTAACCCCATTAAAAGTGCAAGAAGTCTGCCTTGATAATAACTTGCTGCTGCTAATTTGTGGCAGTTACAAAAATGTGATGCGCTGGATTCCGCCGTTGGTAGTCAATAAAACTCAAATAGATACGGCTTTAGCTATTTTTAACGAAGGGTTGGCAGCTGCAACCTGATGATTACAAAGAAATAGGCAAGGAACGAATTTAAGCCAAAGTATAATTCGTTCCTGCCTGTATTCGACTTAGTCACACCTAAAAATTCAACCCCTGTAATAATATCCCCACCACATATGGCAAAAAGACCAGCAAACCAAGCCAACGCTGTTTCACGCGAGTCGCATTGCGGCTGTCCCATGTAAAGAGGTAACGCCCTAAACCCAACGCCAGAATGCCGGCACTAAAAAGGATTATCACCGAGAGCCACGGATTGAAAACGGCCGTTTCTCCCATCGCCAAACCCAGAAACGCATTCATCGCTTGCGTTGCTGGCAGCAATTGTGCTATCAATTGCGCACCTTCAGGCAAAAATTCATAGGGCAGCATCAAGCCGCCTAAAATCATTGAGGGAATAAAAATCACCTGAGAATACAATACGGTGAGGCGAGTACTCGGTGAAATCACACCAATTAAGACACCTAAACCGGCGCAAGCCATCGCTGTCACTAAGAAAATCAACCCAAAAGCAGGCCAATTTGTTGGCAAGGGTGCACCAAATAAAATAGGAGCCGTCACAAGAATAATCAACGTTACAATCGAAAGATGCAGCATTGTTGTTAGCGCGGGCATGATCAAGATGTTACCTGCCGGGACGCCATTGATCTTATAACTGCGAAAAATGCCCGCTTCGCGAGCGTTTACCAATGGATCGGGAATACCCAACAATGTCGCTGCCAAAATGGCAAATGTGACCATGCCTGGCACCATCGTCTGCAAAAATGCCGGATTAATACTCGGCATGATAAAGCCGATCATCAGGTAAAATCCTAACGGAAAAAGATAGTTCATCAGCAGCAAGTTTTTATTGCGAATGCCTGTACGTAGTTCAAACGAAAAATGGGTTGTAAATGCGGTCATAGGAAACTCCTTTGTAAGTGCGGAATTCGGATTGCAGAATGCGGAATAAGAACGGCAATCTGCAAATCAGGTATTTTCTCGGGTAATTCGTGCCAAAATTCTGTATCTAATCAGGTTGTTAGCTCCAGGAAGCGGTCTTCGAGCGACGGCCGTTCCACGCGCAAATCCAATAAATCATCCCCCTGCCTGGTCACAAAATCGATCAAGGCAGGCACGGTTTGGCCGATGTTACTGCTGAAAAAAATCACATAATCTCCCTGGATCATACGCCGGCTCACGGCCGGGAAGGTGTGTGTGTTGGCCAGCAAGGATGCCCGGTTCGTATGCACGGAGATTTTAGACATGCCTGCACCAGTCGCTGTGATTTCGAGAGGAGAACCAGTGGCAACTAAACGGCCGTTGAGCATAATTCCGACACGATCCGCCAATGCCTCGGCTTCAGCCATATCATGGGTCGCCAGGATGATGGTCGTACCGCTCGCTTTCAATTCATGCAGCAAACGATGAAGTTCAACCCGCGATCCCACATCTAACCCCGCTGTAGGTTCATCCAGAAACAACAGTTGCGGTTCATGGGCAATCGCCAGTGCCAAAGCCAAGCGGCGCTGCTGACCCGTCGAGAGTTGTTGGAATTGGGCAGCACGTTTTTCTGTCAAACCAAACCGATCCAGCAATTCATAACGCGGGGTGACACCATGATACGCACAAAACAATTTTATGGCTTCGTCCGGGGTGATCGTTTCTGGCATACCACCCGCTTGTAACTGCACCCCGATTACATCACGCAAGCGCTTTGTTTCACGTGCCAGATCGATGCCTGCAATATGCAAACTGCCGGCATCAGGCGAACGCAACCCTTCCAAACATTCTAACGTCGTCGTCTTGCCAGCTCCATTAGGACCTAGCAGGCCAAAGATTTCACCTTGACTTACTGAGAAGCTGATGTCGTCAACGGCCGTCATTGCGCCGTAATGTTTACTAAAATGGTCAACTTGAACGATTTTTGGGTTCATATTTCCGTTCCTGCACATCCGTTGCTTTATCTAAAGCTGCAATACCTAAGGACGCTAAGCCAATGCCTAATAAAAGCACGGCCGTTTCAGGGCTAATGCTGCCCAAAATGCTCAACACAACCACAGCCACACCCATCGCCAAACCAACTGCTCTAAAAACCAAATCCATCATTTTGCTCATCGCATACACTCCTTAAAAGTCGTTTTTCTAAATCTGACAGTAGCATACGTGAAATTCGGATTGTCAACATCGGGCTTTAGGGAAACGGCCGACCTTGTCCTTTCGTACAATTCCCTTTTGGACAATACCCGCCAGCCCACAGCCTGCTATAATGGCAGAGGAGATCATAATTATGACAAAGCCCCTTCCAACTACGACACATGCCGATGACGAATACCAGCATACACGGCCGTTTCTTTGGTTCCTGACATTGGTACTTATCTTTCTCTATGGTTTATCAATTTACACAAATCCAGCCTTGCAAAAGCCCCTGTCATTCATTCTGTTCACACTCCTCATGATCGTCCATGGGGTCTTACATTGGAAATTAGAACTTTTTCTAACCAGTACAAAAAAGACTCTGTTCTACTTTGGCCTTCAAATTGCACTCGTTATTATCTTGACCATTATGAGCAACACACAAGCTGTCGGCTTGGGCTTATTCATGGGTTTAGCAGGCGAAACAGTTGGTGTGCTCGCTGATTGGCAGCGTTCGCTGCTCGCTATGCTGTTTTACCTCGTAATGATGGTTGCCTTATTTGGCGCTATTTGGGGGTGGACAACCTTGCCAGATTGGACCATCACGGGTGGTTTTGCAGCCCTTTTTGTCGGCATTTATGTGTACCTGTTTATGCGCCAGATTACCTTGCGGGCCGAAACCCAAAAGCTATTAAGCGAATTAGAAGTTGCCCATGCGCAACTAGCAGGCTACACACAACAAGTAGAAACTTTGACCTTAGACAACGAACGCCAGCGCATGGCGCGTGAGCTGCATGACACACTTGCCCAGGGATTGGCCGGATTAGTTTTACAATTAGAAGCCCTCGAAGCCAATCTCGAACATGGTGACACACAAACCGCTGCCCACATTGCAGGGCAGGCAAAAAGTCGAGCACGCTCCACTCTGGCAGAAGCACGTCAAGCTATCGACGATTTGCGCGTTCAAGACAAATCACTTGTCGATGCTCTCAACCATGAGATCACTCGCTTCACAAATGGCACTGGGATCAGTTGTGAACTGGATATGCCGCCTGTGCTTGACATTTCTGCGAATAATCATGAACATGTGGAACGTTGTGTCAGGGAAGGCTTAACAAATGTGGCCCGCCACGCGCAAGCCACCCATGTCGCCGTAGCTATCACCCAACAAGCAAACAACCTATACATAACTATCAAAGATGATGGCATTGGCTTTGACAGCGCCACGATTCCCGATGGGCATTATGGGCTTATCGGCTTACGTGAACGTGCACGCCTTGCTGGCGGCACGTTGAATATTGACAGCCAGCCCACTATAGGTACACAATTACAAATGACTATCCCATTAAACCAATAGCCAATTGACCATTGAATCAGGATCAAAACAGATGATAAAAGTGTTAATCGCCGATGACCATTTGGTAGTCCGTGAAGGGCTGCAACTCATATTAAACACCGAGCCGGATATTGAAGTCATCGGCGAAGCCAAAGATGGCGCACAAGCGGTACGCTTGGTCGCAGAATTGCAGCCAGATGTGGTTTTGATGGATTTACGCATGCCGGG
>JAGRDI010000493.1 GCA_020432765.1 Anaerolineales bacterium
TCCAGTGCACAAGCACATTGGCAATCTGTTTTGGATGATGCCGCACAAGCCCGAGAAGAAAAACGACAAGAACTCGAATCTCAGTTTAATGCGAGCCAGATAAGCTAGGGATTCGTTTTCAAATAACATTTGACAAAAACGAATCCGCAAACCCTAAGGTATTTGATAGAACGCTGAATCACACAGAATAGAGTGATTTTTGTGGAAAAAATTAATGTCCGCGTTTATCCGTGTCCTCTTCCTAACGTAAATTGCCACGCATATTAGGATAAACGGCCGTAATCTCTACACCATATTGACTGTTATCTTCTAAGCGCAGCCGCAGTTGATTGTTCGTGTTTAAGTAACGGCCGTAATCAGGAACGGCCGTTTCGCCCCAACGGCTGTCTGCTAGACCAATCCACTTATTTTGTGTCCAATCCCATAAAAAAACGGATGGTTCAATGGCGCTTGTGTCGTTGGTTTGTAGGACAATACCCAACGCTTGTACATCCATATCATCAAATTGTGCGCTGGGTTGAATTTCATATTCGATCCAGCCACCGTTTAAGTAAAGTGGACTGATTGATGGTTCAAATAGACCGCTGTCATCTAACAACTGCCAGGCTAACAAATTGAAGGGCACACTGATATTTTCGCCCTGTATAGGCATTTCTGTGAGTGGCAAGTCGATAAAATATAATGTGGTTTGTTGGTTCGTGAAATCTTTATCGGCCAGGCTTACATCGAGTTGTGAACTGTTTGTCCAGGCGACTAAAGTCACAGTTGAAGGCACGGCCGTACTGCCGGTGAAAGTTGTTGGCGTGGGACCTTCTATGGCTTGTAATAATTGCCAGCGTGCATAAGCGGTTGCGTCATCAAAATAATCGGCCGTGCCCAATAAGATTTCGCCGTTACCGCTCAAGGGCGTGCCTGAGTAAGAGCGTGAAAAACCCAAAGCCGAACTGACCGGTTTTGCAAGAGGGATTTGCATGTTAACTTTTTCGCCAGCGGGTATGTCGCCGACGCTGAAAGCATCTTCTCCCAAGAAAATACTGGTTTGTTGCAAAAGAGTATCGCTTTGGTTATGAATATTGACATCCAGAACAATTTCGGAAGCGTCAGGTCGTAATGTGGCTGTTGCGTCAAGCGCAGGTAACGGCCGTGTCGTATCTGCAATAAAAGCAGAGACAGTACTGACATTGCTGCGAATCTCACGCAGTTCCATTTTGTTAGTACGTGTGAGCGCAGCGAAATCAGCATTGTTATTGCCATAACTTGTGTCCATAGCGCGTGCGGGTGCATCGTTTGGCAAAACCAAATCATAAGTGGTGCGTTGTGGCGAATATAAGCCTAACAAACTGTTTACACGCCCGGTATGTGACTCGATATGTCCATAAACGACCGACATTTGGTTGATGATGGGTGTATTGCCTTTAATTTGAAAGCCCACAAAATAGGTGATGGCACTGAAAATCAACACCGTGACAGGGATGGTCAACCAGGCTAATTCACGCCGATTGGTACGTTTTAGAATCAGGTAGTTTATTGGCCCGATAATGAGTGTGTAGAAGAGTAAAAAGATGATCAATAACCCTGCCGAGGGGATGGTGAGATTAGGCAGAACGGCTACGGCCGTTTCAGCAGCATAATCATTTTGGATGCCGTTTTGCCAGGGTATCGGTGCAGATAGATTGTTAGCGACTTGTGCCCAAATAGCGGCACTGCCTTCCCAATCACGCAGCGGCGCTAATTTTGGGTCTAAAGCCAAAAAATAAACAGCACCCTGACCCATATCACGACGCGCCAAAATGGGCAGACCATTTTCATGAAGTAATAATTCCCCTGTGCGTAAACTGCTATCACTGACGAGGTAGGGGCTGTTATTAGCAAGCGGTAAGCCTGTGGCATTGCTTAAAGCAGGCAGATCAGCGACTGTTACCATGCCATTGATGGTGACGGGCAGCAAATCAGCTAGGGCGACGGTCGTTTTTTGCCAATTTGGCCCACCCGTAACAACGAGCTGTCCACCAGTTTCAACCCATGCTGAGAGCGCGTTTATTTGTGCAGGTGATAATTGGGATGTATCGCTGTCGTCGATGAGTAGGATGTCGAGTGCTTGCCACGCAACGGCCGTTTCTGGTAAATCATCTATTGTCAGGTAGGCAACCCCGGCAAACCCACGACCGCCATTGATGGATTCTAATCCCGCAAATTGTGAAGGTTCAGGCGATATAACACCATAGAGCAAATCATTGGCACGCAGTGAGCGCAACCGATTTGTCGTTGTTTGCCTGATGAGATTGCCGTTCTCATCGACAAGCTGCACGGGCAGGTCATTGGAAAACTGGTTCGCGGGGTATACGATAAGTGGGACACGTTTGTTAGATTGGGTTGGCAAGCTGATAGGTGCATCATAGACGCTTCCATTATTTAAGCCGCTGCTGCCAGTGAGGATTTGAACGCGCCCCGTGATGGGCGCACTCTGGTTGGCAGCATTGATGATCACAGGGAACCATTTTTCTTGTTTGTAGTAGCCATCGAAGCCAGCTGTAGCATCAAGTAATAAACCGGGGGCTGTATCTTGGGCAACTGGCTGGGATTCAATGTCGAGTTTTTTGTCTGGGTTTGTTGCCGCAACGGCCGTTGCGGCAAACAATCCCAGAAATATGAACCTAATCAGGATGAAAAAAATGGAGCGGAAACGCAAGATGAGTGTGGGCATTAACGGAACTCTATCCTGTATGCGTCAATGGGGCAGTCGGGACGCATCTCTTCAATCCAGGTGATTGCTTTTTCCAATATGCCATGCAAATAGCCGCTGTCATTGCCAATGGTCACCAAACCAAGCATACCTGTCTGCCATACGTCTTGAAAATCAATTTCGGCCGCTGCCACATTAAAATTTTGTGGCAAACGGCGTAAAAGGGATTTCATAATACGCCGTTTTTCTTTGAGTGAAGCGACACCTTCCAAATTCAACTTGATTTCACAAACCGCTACATGCATATGTTTAATTGTCCCTTAAGCGCGCAAAATGGCAAAAAACGAAATGATAGAAAACGTAAATACCCTGTAGCTATACAGGTGTTAGTCAAAATTTGTGCGTAGCGACGGCTGAGCCTGTCGAAGCCAAAGCGGTGTGCATTACCCGTCTTTGGCTTCGACAGGCTCAGGCTACGGCTACCTTAAACATACAAGTTACAATATCATAACTCAACAGGTTTAGGCCATAAGGTGCGGTTGATGACGTACATTGCCCAATAAAAAGGCAGAATTAAGAAGGCGTTGAGTAGGATTGAAGGCAGGAGCGAGGCAACAACTGTTACGCTCAAACTATAACCAAATAATTGCAAAAACAAATAATAAAGGATTTGTTGGATGAGCGTGCCCATTGCTGCCATTAACATGGGCATCACAATGCGGTTTGTTGGCAGTGCGTTAATGATAAAGCTAACCACTGCTACCGATATGGTATAGGTGAGTGCCAACCCGCCAGTGGGAGCGATAGTGAACAAGTCCATTGTCAATCCAGCCATAAAGCCCCAAAGTGCACCTTCATTGGGGCCTCGCAGCAACCCCCAGGCAACGGCCAGCAAAAAGGGTAGTTGCGGGACGATGCCAAAAATGGGGAAACGCGGCAGAACGGCCGTTTGCAGCACCGTCAAGAAAAGCATGAATGGAATTGCCAGCAGGATTGTTGACCACATCTCAAAATGCCCACAAAAAAAGGTTACTCGGTTTGTTCCTCAAAAATCGTTGTGTCTACCGCTTCAAAGTCGGTGATGACAAAGACAACTTCCAGTGAATCAAAGTCAACCGCAGGCTGCACGATTGCACTTTGGAATAACTCGGCTTCACGCCTTTCGACATCAATGATACGGCCGATAACCAAATCTTGCGGATAGCGGCCACCTAAGCCAGATGTCATCACCACCTCACCCACAGCAATCTGGTAACGCAAGTCGATCCAATCAATATTGGCTGCGCCGCCAACGCCGCTGCCGCGCAAAATGCCTGTTGCACGCGATGTGCCCAATCGCACAGGCACGGCGCTGGAACTGTCGATTAGTAAAACGATTTGGGCTGAATTTTGTGTGGTGCGATAAACTTGACCCACCAAACCTCGTGCGCTTTCCACCGGCATGCCGACGCGCACGCCGTCATCAGACCCCTTGTCGATAATAATGCTGCGTACCGCTTGATTGGTATCACGGCCAATCACAGAGGCGGTGAGGCGACTATATTCTGGCGCTTGACGTGCCCGATTAAACAGGTCGAGCAAAAGTTGATACTCACCTTCGATTTCACGTAATTCTTCGTTTTCGCGTTCTAAAGAGTCGATTTGGGATTGTAGGATTGTGATTTCGTCACGCGCAGCATCTAAATCGCGCGGACCTTCTAGCGCATCAGCAACCGCATCTGTTTGGGTAGAACTCCAGCCAGTAACGGCCGTTACTGGGTCACGAATCACATTCAGGGCTGCGTCCATATTGCCTGTCCGATCCAAGATCGTGATCAGGATCGCTAAGCCAACGAGAACACCTAATGTCATCCACTGTATTTGCCTTGGTCGCTCACCGGAATTCATGTTTATTGGGGAAGTAAGGAGCGAGGAGTAAGCAGTAAGGCTGGTTACTGCTTACTCCCTACGCTAATGATGTGTACTGCCGCGATGCAAGCCGACTAATACACGTTCGTAATTGTCGAGATCTTGCAAAACTCGGCCAGCGCCGCGTGCTACGCAGGTCATAGAATCTTCTGCGACCCACACACGCATTTTGATTAAATCTTCCAGGCGATCGGCCAACCCTTGAATTTGGGCACCACCACCGGCCAAACAAACGCCTACTTCCATTAAATCTGCGACTAGTTCAGGCGGTGTTTCGTCGATGGCATCTCGCACCGTATCAACAATGATGTTGACAGATGGCCCCATTGCTTCACGCAGCTCAATGCTGCTGATTTCAACGGATTGAGGCAAACCGTTGATCAGATTACGGCCGCGTAAAGTCATCGTTTTTTCTTCGGGTAAGGGAAAAGCAGAGCCGATACCGATTTTTACACGTTCTGCCATGCGTTCGCCAATCAACAAATTATATTTATTGCGTGCATAGGAGATGATGTCCTCGTCCATCTCGTCACCCGCCACACGAATTGAACGGCTGACGACAATGCCGCCCATGGCAAACACAGCGACTTCAGTGGTGCCACCGCCAATATCGACGATCATACTACCGCGTGATTCGATGATCGGCAAACCGGCACCGATGGCTGCGGCCATCGGTTCTTCAATCAAATAAGCGTCACGTGCGCCGGCCGAGATGGTGGCATCATACACGGCGCGTTTCTCGACTTCAGTCACACCGCTCGGTACGCCGACAACCACACGTGGACGTGGGAAGGGTACAAGCATTTGTTCGTGCGCTTTATCAATAAAATATTTGAGCATTGCTTCGGTGATTTCAAATTCTGAGATGACGCCATCACGCAACGGCCGTATCGCTACAATATCGCTGGGTGTACGCCCAACCATTTCACGTGCTTCAGCACCAATTGCTAACGGCCGTCTTGTGCGTTTATTAATCGCTACCCATGAAGGTTCATTGATCACAATGCCTTTATCACGGATCGCAACCAATGTGTTTGCAGTCCCCAGATCGATACCGATGTCTAATGAAAATAAACCTAAAAGCCAGTCAAGTGGTCTAAACAAAGTTCTTCCTACTTTTTTCCTAAATAGTGAGCAGAGATTATACCCGTATGCCTTTTAACCTGCACACCAGACCAATTCTATCCTTATAATTGATTCTAAGAAAAATGAAATAGGGCGCTTGTCAAACAACCAGATGATTGTATGATTCGTATTGAAGGTAACATGCAGCGAATTAGATTTTTGGGTTGTTACACGCACGCACGCGGGTGACAGGCATACTGCATGAAAAGAGGTATTGAATTATGGCTACACACGCATTATTTGATGGATTGGTTTACGATGAATACGAAAATCCCGTCACAACAGTAACCATTGGCGGTGAGGCCCAATATGTCGTGGATGATGATGGCTTCCGCCGCCATATTAATGCAGAACAAATTGATCGTCAGGTGATGAGCGTTTTCCTAGAGCAATTGGAAGACAACAAGGATATTGCAGTTGAACAAGCCATGTCCATGATGGGCAAAGATGATTTGTTCACTAAAGCTGCGCTAGATGCTGAAATTCGTAATGTGGATATGGACAAAATTATTGCCCAAGGTATCCCGCTGCAAGCCCGTAATATGTTGGGCATGCTTGGTTTCCGCATTCAGATCAACATGCACGGCGAAGTGATGGCAATTGACCAACCCTCCGCTCCCGACGATGGTA
>JAGRDI010000494.1 GCA_020432765.1 Anaerolineales bacterium
ATGACACCTGAAACGATTGGACATTATCAGATTAGACGTGAATTAGGACGCGGTGGCATGGCCATTGTATATGTCGCCTATGATCCGCGTTTTGAACGTGAAGTAGCTATAAAAGTATTGCCATCTTATTTTGTGCATGAAGAGGATTTCAAGGCACGATTTGAGCGTGAAGCGAAAACATTGGCACATTTAGAACATTATGCAATTGTGCCTGTTTATGATTATGGAGAAGACGGCAGCCCTTTTCTTGTTATGCGTTTCATGAGGGGAGGCACACTTGGGGATAAGCTGGAAAAAGGACCATTGACTTTGTCAGAAGCGGTAGAAGTCATTCGTCGCATTGGCTCTGCTCTGGATGCTGCTCATGATCGTGGCCTTGTTCATCGTGATTTAAAGCCGGATAATATTCTTTTTGATCAATATGGTCAGGCATATCTTTCGGACTTCGGTATTGTCAAACTGGCAGAAACATCGGCTGCGTTTACCAAGACCGGCGGCATTTTAGGGACGCCGGCATATATGAGTCCAGAACAGGCGACAGGCTCGAAAACAGTTGATCGACGGAGTGACATCTACGCTCTAGGTGTGATTCTATACGAGATGTTGGCTGGCAAAGCACCTTATAAGGCTGATACACCTGTTCGTCTTATCATGAAACATGTTACTGAACCTGTTCCGAATATCATGGTGGATAATCCAGAACTGCCTTTGGGGTGTGAGACTGTTGTTCGTCGTGCCATGGCAAAGGATCCTACATCGCGATATGGAACATCTGCGGGGATGCTTGCTGACTTAGAGGCGACTCAGGCAGGTACGTTAGAAATGCCGGTAATAGATCCTGAAGTAACTGTTCTGGATCAGGCGTCTCAGGCTGCTTTTGTTGCAGCTAATCGTGATACGCAAATATCGAATGTTACCTCACCATCTGAAGATACGGCCGTATCAGGCATTGCTCCTAAAAGCTCTGCGAATGATAAAAGGAGCCGGGTCTGGTTATTCGTTTTAGGCGCTGTATTATTGTGTGTTTTACTTCTGGCCGGTGCCTGGTGGGTGAATGGTTACCGGGAGGAATCGGCGTTGGCATCTGTTGCCGCTACAGAAACGGCCGTTGCCGAGCAAATTATGAGTGCAAGTACCCAAGAAGCCGGCATGACAGCAACGGCCGTAATCGTGTCGCAGACTACAGCGCTTGCCGAAACGGCCGTTGCTGAACAAACATTAGCTGCCCAAGTTTCTGCTACGGAACAGGCTGTCGCTGCCGCAGCGGCAACAGAGGCGGCGCGTCCAACCGCTACACCTTTACCTACCCCGATTGGAGGTGGCCCGTTAATTGCTTTTGATTCCGCACGTGATGGTAACCGTGAAATTTACTTGATGAACAATGATGGCACCAACTTGGTACGTTTGACGGAAAGTGAAGCCGAAGATGGTGACCCAAAATGGTCTCCTGATCGAACGAAACTGCTGTTTGGCAGCGACAGAGATGGCGATTGGGAACTCTATATTATGGACCCAGACGGCTCGAACTTGATCCAATTGACCGATAATGCAAGCATTGACTGGGCAGGCAAATGGTCACCAGATGGATCACAAATTGTATTTGCTTCAGATCGTGATGGTAATCTTGAAATCTATAAGATGAATGCAGATGGTTCTGGGCAGACGCGGCTAACCAATAATACCGTTGTTGATGCATTTCCCTCCTGGTCGCCAGACGGTCAAAAAATACTTTTTGAGACGGCTGTGAATGAGGGTGGACGTGACTTTTTTCTAGTCAATGCAGATGGCAGTGAATTAACTCGACTTGTGACCAATTCTGATTTTGATCGCAATGCGATTTGGTCACCTGATGGAACACGTATTGCCTACGCCACCAACCGCAATCGTGAGGGGGATGATGAAATCTACGTCATGAACGCAGATGGCTCTAATCAGATTCGGATTACGAATAGTCCCGGTCGTGACTTTGCCCCGGCATGGTCTCCAGATGGCAATAGATTGCTTTTTGTTACTGATCGCGATGGCAATCGTGAGATATACATGATGAACATGGATGGATCGAATCCAATTAACCTGACCAATTCGCCTGAAGATGATTCATTTCCAGACTGGTCACCTCAATAAATGAATTTATCCAGAAGATTGTATTCTATACCTATATACGCAATTTTGATAGTTACAATGATTGCTTGTAGCGAGGTATGGGGCAAAGAAAAACCGCAAATGGATAATTCGAATGTGTACCTTCCACTGCTCGCAAATTTAGCAGACAAATGGTATGTTACCGGCAACGCATTCACCCCTAAGAACTTGCAATTGGATGATTTTCGCCTTTTTGATCTGGGCGTGACAGATCTGGATGCAGATAACACCCTGGATTTGTTTACTGCCAATCACAGTGCACGCCAAAGTTTTTTGCTCAATAATGGCCAGGGTGAATTCGGGGAAAATATGTTGACGCCATTGGGCCTGGATCAGATGCTGCTATTTCCTGGTTTAGAAGACTCGTCAGATGTGCCGGCGTTCACATCACCGGGACTCTACGTTTATTGGCGCGATTCGATTCTCGTTTTCCATGCCCACCAAATAATGGGCATTGCCCCTATCCTTGGCTCGGCTACTTTTTATCCTGAAATTGAGGTGAATGCCGGCAGCAGCTTTGATTTTAATTTGACTGAGCAGACACTGCCTAATGATGAGGAAGTTGTAACACGATTGGATTTCACGGTTTCAGGTGATGGAGAGATGTTGGTGACACCTTTGCCTGTGCCAAGCGTGGGATCACCCATTGTATTTGTATTCGATACGGCCGTTGACCTAAACAATATATTTATTGGTGACGCTGCCATAATACCCAACGACCACACATTCCAAATTCAACTAAAAGATAGGCATGGCATGGCATGGCATGATTATAACAACGATGGACAGCTCGATGTATACATGTCTCGTGGCGGCAATCGTGGGCTCTCTGATATTTATCCCGTTGAACTAACAATTGATGAATTTTATTTGAACGGTCAGCCGCAATTCACACCAGTGGACACAACATCTCTTGGCTTTGTTAAAGATGGCTGTGCGGCTCGACAGGTTGGGTGGGTTGATTATAACAATGACAATCTGCTTGATCTTTATATTGTTTGTGCGCGTGGGGAACCCAATCAACTCTATCATCAGGCTGTAAACGGGCAGTTCACAAATGTTGCTGCAACTGCCAAGCTTGCGCTGCGTGACGATGGCCACTTTGCTTGGCTGGACGTTGATGATGATCGTGATATGGATATGTTTTGGGCAGGAACGGGCGATTATCGAATTTACGTGAATGAACTGGGCACATTCATAAGAAACGATATTATCCAGGTTGATAATCGCGCTCAAAAAATAACCCTTGCTGACTATGATAATGATGGTGACCCCGACTTATTTGCCGCATCATCAATTGATAGTTATCTCTTCCAAAATCAAGGGGGGGTGTTAACGGCCGTTGCGCCTGAATCAGTTGGCTTACCCCAAAGTGCCCTTACCGCCAACTGGGTTGACTATGATAATGACGGTTTGATTGATCTCCACACAATACCAGATGGACTCTATCAACAAACAGCAAACCACATGTTTCAGGCAACCAATCTCCTTCAATTACAAACAGTTGCACTCACCCCCAAGGAGGCACGTGCATCCTGGTTTGATGCAAATGGCGACGGCAAACGTGATGCTGTTGCATCTACATTTTTAGAAGCAGCAAACATTGATGGATCGACAACTTCGGAATGGTTTAGCGGCTATTTTCATAATGTCGTTGACACTGATAACAATTGGCTAACAATCAAGCTTATTGGCCGACAAGGAAATACTGAGGCGATTGGAGGCACTGTTGTTGTCAAGACAGAACATGGCGAATATCGGCAGCAAGTTGGCTGGTCAGAAGGGGCAAGATATTCTCAGGGGCAATATCATCTTTATTTTGGCTTAGGCGTTAACGATAGGGTGGATCAAATTACTGTTGTTTGGCCGGATGGCACTGACCAAATAATCGAAGATGTATCTGCTAATCAATTCTTGATTATTGAACAACCACTCCAATAATTGAGTACTGCTTGATTTTATAGCTAAGATTTGTGTATTGTGTGACACAAAGTGGAAAATAATTGCTTACACGCATCTGTTGCTGCATCCCAACTGAAACCTATGTCAATTTCACGAAAAGCATCGACGATATGATGCGCATAGTTTTCGGGGATAAGACGATCAACAAAAAGAATATATTTGCCTGGTTCCAAGTAACGCTATTTTCATATTTTACCTGTTGGAAATCAAGAACCTGGGTTCTTGACCTCTAGTGTTGTTGCATATAGTTGTGCAGTTTGCTGGCCGATTCGTGACCAACCATATACCTCGGTGACTAAGGCTAAGCCATTAGCTGCAACTTGCTGAGCTTCACTTGCATTGTTAAAAACATGCAGCACTTTTTTGGTTAATGCAGCAGCATTCTCTGTGCCAAACAGGTAACCTGTATTACCATCATTGATGATTTCCACCATGCCAGGTAAGTCTGAGGTTAAAACGGGTTTGCCAAAACTCATGCTCATGAGTAGCACGCCGCTTTGGTATATCCTTTTGTAAGGAAGTACAACCAAATCTGCGGCTGCAAAGTATGTTGATACCATATCATGTGGTACATGCTCAATAAATAGATGACAATAATCTGCTAACTGATGCTGATCGATTATATGCTGATATTTTTGGAAATCTGCTTTCCATGCGCGGCCAGCCACAATGAGTCTTGTTTTTGGATATGATGCTACGATGGCTGGCATAGCTTGCAGCAGCAGATCCAGACCTTTTACATCTTTGATCTGACCAAAAAACAAAAGCACTTTTGCATCAATCGGTATGCCGAATTTGTCACGAGCTGCGGTTGAATTTGGCATTGGCTTTGCGTTGATCGTGCTGAGGTAGTTGCCATGTGGAATCACAGCTAATTTTTCGGGTTTGACTGGCAGCGAAGCTAATAATTCATGTTGGCTAACTTGATTATGGACGATAATCCGATCGGCAAGCTGGTAGGACCAGTGCTCAAATAATGTTACTGACAATCCGTCAGCAAACGATTTGACATCGTGTGCGGTTACAATCACCCGTAGACCCATTGCTTTGCTCAATAAAACATTTATTAGTTCCAAAGGGCCTATATGGAAGAAGTGTAAGTGGCTTATATGGGCTTTTTGTTGGCGTGCATGGTGCAGTGATTGCCAACTCCCCTTTAAGTAACGCAGTGCCCGTCGCCATGCCGGGTCGCTGCCATATATGCGAACATAGTAAGGTTTGACTTTGAAAGGTGTTGTGGCCAAAATGCCAGGTTCATCACAGGTATATAAGGTAACATCAACATGAGCTTGTTGTAGACCATTACAAAGACCGTAATCGTAGTAATCCATGCCACTATGCCCCCCAACGGGTTCTATTACTGCTGCGTTCAAGGACATAAATCGTTTATACAGACGTGTAACCCAGTTCTGCCAGCGTGGTTTCAAATAATGGCTGCAAGATGGGATGCAGGGCAAAGCGATGGTGTTTGGTAGACGGCCGTAACGACCCTTCAGCATAAGCAAATACTTTTTCATCAGCCGGTAACTCACAGAATTCAAGCAGCTCTGTAAGTTTCTGGCGTGGTTGTGCAAGCAGTTGTTCATATTGCAAGAGCATGATACTGTTTGGATGCTGTGTAAATTGCGCCAACCCCTCACGTATTGTGACAATCCATTCAACAGCCGCACGATCTCTGTTATCTTGCAACTCTGCTATTGCCGGCAGCATCTCGCGGAAGAGAGGGTCTGGTTTGACTACTTGCTCAATCAGCAACTGCCATTTGCGGTCATTAACCCCCCACCAATCATGTGTTTCTCCTTTAATTCGAACAGCATATGATCTTGACCATTTATCGATCGAGTTACATGTATTCCAACCATTACGCACTAAGAAAATAAATTTTGCGTCAGGAAAAATGGCCTGAATGAAGGGCACACGAAATGTCAACTCTGGATTTTTATCTAACAGACGTTCTGAAAAGGTAAGTGCCAGATAATCACCAAATAGGCGGCTTGCATTCCGTTTTACAATTCTTGAGGCATCCTCCATATCCAGCCGGTAGCGTGCAGGACCCAGATCATAGTGGCCTATAACATCTTCCTCGGGATAGATTGTGTGCCAGATGGCCTTTGGTTCATTTAGGAAGCCTACTTGGGGGTGCATTGACAATAAGGTGCCAAGGATGGTTGTGCCACTACGCCCTACCCCGATGATAAAAATTGGTTTTATAACAGGCTTCAGAGCGGGCAGCTTTTTTTCCAATGCGAATTGGAGAAGATATAATGAATTTATCCAACGGGCTTTTGTGGTCAACGGCCGTCCTTCGAAAAAAATTCTCGTTGCAATTCTGCGAAAGGCAGCGGATGGTCGTGTTTTAAAATAATTTGAATCAACTTGAGCAATCATTATATTTTTACTTTGTAACTATCATTATTCGGTTTCGTAAATAAATTCAACTAATGATTCGTTTACAAATAACCTTTGACAAAAACGGGCAAACCCTCAGGGTTGACAGTTCAATAACAGCCGGAATTGCATTGCCAGCCTTGTGGGACGGAAATTGATTTGCGAATGGTTTTTACGATTTATCTGCTCTGGAGTTCATTTCGGTACAAATTACTGAGCGCAACCAATAATCCCACATTGAACCAGAAGATCGTAAAAACTGGATCGTAACGAAAAAGCCAACCGACTAAACTATGTACAAGGAGCGCCAAAATACCTGCCCAAATGCCCAATGCCACAGAAGATTCAAAAGGCTCCCTTATTCGAATTATCTTTCTTGCATAACGCCACAAATTCCATAGAAACCATAAAAATGCAGCGAATCCAAAGACCCCAATTTCTGCAAGAATCAAAAGATAAGCGTTATGTACAATAGCATTTGGCCAAGCCGTGAGTATATCTGTACTATACGGTACAGAGACTTGCAGGTAATTGTTGGCGCCAACGCCAAGCCACGGATAATCATTAATTATTTCAAAAGCCACTCGAAAAGTGCGAAAACGAAATAACCAACTAACCGAATTAAATTCAGCTAAGCGTTGCATGATATCTGGCCACAGAATAATACCAAATACAACCATTCCAGATAACGCCAGTAATGCAAAAATTATTAAGCGGCGACGTTGTTGTTTCACACGCCATTGGCGATTGCCTAAAAATACAACCAGAAGACCAAACGCCGTGCCAATCCAACCGCCTCGCGATAAAGTAAAGTAAAG
This sequence comes from Anaerolineales bacterium, assembly GCA_020432765.1. Lineage (GTDB taxonomy): Bacteria > Chloroflexota > Anaerolineae > Promineifilales > Promineifilaceae > JAACFF01. The sequence goes on from JAGRDI010000494.1 coordinate 7,311, forward strand.
CCCTGCTAACCCAAGAACAAATGCCACCAAAGCCAATTTAGATAATCTTGGCGTGGATTTTACAATGGTGATCGCTAATGCCAAAGGCAAAGTCATTTCAAAAAAGTGTGCGAGTGCATTGGCATGCCCCATTGTGCCACCTGCGCGACTGGCCACATATTCTCCACTTGATACGATCCAAACATCATCACGTTCGCCAAGAAAACCTAAGCCAATGACAGCACCAAACTGGGTTTGGATGATTGCTAATGCGCCTTGAACAGCTAAGCTCAATAATAAAATAATGATAACAAAGTTTAAATCATTTCTATTTTTAATGAAATGCTTTAAAACCGCGATTAATATCCCCATTTTGAGCAAACGTAAAATTTCAAAGAGAGCAAGTTCAACACTTGGTGCAATGAGTAACGAAGGTAAATGGGCAAGTACCAAGATGATAAAGGCTTTTTCAACAATTGTCAGGCGTAGTTGAAGCTTAGGAAGCTTGCCATAACTTTCAATTCCCCACCAGAACAACATGCCTATTAACACAAAGTCTATCGGGGCAACGGCTAACTCTGCTCCTCCTGTGTGAAAGGCGATTGTGCCAAATCTGAATCTTGCCGATAATGGTAAGCTCAAAATCAATAAAGCTAAAAATAATCGTGGTGCAAATTTTGTTAGCATACACAGCAGGATAATAGG
>JAGRDI010000495.1:0-1491 GCA_020432765.1 Anaerolineales bacterium
AGAATCTTTTCTGGTTTATCCAGGTTAGGGAATATTGGTGTGATGGCACAATCCATATTGATTGTCGATGATGAATCGATAGCCAGGACTTTGTTACGCTTAATACTTGTGCATGCGGGTTATGAAGTAATTGAAGCCGAAAACGGTACAGATGCCTTGAAAAAAATATCCCAAAAAAAGCCCGATCTTGTCTTGTTGGATGTAATGATGCCAGGTATGGATGGGTTTGACGTATGTTTGACATTGCGAGAACAAGAAGCCTGTTTTGAGCTTCCAGTTATTATGTTAAGTGCGAGGGCTGATTTGGATAGTATCAATCGGGGTTTGGCTGCCGGTGCGACAAAATACCTCACAAAACCTATTTCCCATGTAGCATTGACGCAGCACGTTACTGAAGTGTTGAATAGACATTAATTTTTGCCTCAGACAGAGATATTTTGTTACAATTGGGTTGTGACAAATAACACAAACCATAGCATTGGCTGTGCGGATAAATTGGAGGCTTCTAGTATGCTCGTAAAAAGAATTTTGTTGGTAGTGATTTGTTTGATTTTTGGTGTTGTCGTGACGACTGGCATCACGATACTAATCGGTACAACGCCCGCTCAATATGGCACCGGTTATTTTACTCTGACCGCTATAGCTTTGGCTTTTGCGCTTGGTTTCTGGCTAGACAAGTTTATGGGTACGAATTTACTTCCTAAATAAAAGTTCACTATCATTTGAATGGTTTTTTAGAATAGCTAGCCTCACGTTGGTCGTCGAGGCTTTTTTTATTTGATTTGAAATATTGGGTTATCACAGAGAGGTTAAGAAAATGATCATATCTTTGTTTCTTTGTGGTTCGAGAAAAAGAAGGAAAAATGTCAGCGCAGATTATTGATGGTAAACAAATTTCAGAAAAGGTTCGTGAAGAGGTTCGCGTTGCAGTGGCCCAAATGAAGGTCGATCATGATTATGTACCTGGTCTTGCGACAGTCCTGGTTGGTGATGATACTGCTTCGGCAACTTATGTGCGCAGCAAACAGCGTACTTGTGAGAATTTAGGTATACGTTCGATTGGTCACGAATTGCCTGCCGATTCTAGCCAGGAAGAAATCGAAAAATTGGTGTCAGAATTAAATGCAGACCCCATGGTTAATGGCATCCTGGTCCAATTACCCTTACCCAAACATATAGATGAGGAAGCAGTTCTTAACAGCATCAGTTTGGAGAAAGATGTTGATGGTTTCCATCCGATTAACATTGGTCGCTTAACGATGAAGGGCCGCACGCCATTGTTCATCCCATGCACGCCTGCTGGCTGTATTCGTTTGATGGAAGAGATTGGGGTTGATTTTAATGGGGCCGAGGCAGTTGTTGTCGGCCGTTCCAATATTGTTGGTCTGCCAGTCGCGATGTTGTTGCAAGAACGTAATGCGACTGTCACGATTTGTCACAGCCGCACAAAAGATTTGGCAGCGCATTGCAAACGTGCTGATATTGTGGTGG
>JAGRDI010000495.1:1581-4966 GCA_020432765.1 Anaerolineales bacterium
CGTAAGCGGGGTTATCGTTTGGTAGGTGATGTGGATTTTGAGTCCGCCGAAAAAGTGGCTGGCGCTATCACACCGGTACCGGGCGGCGTTGGCCCTATGACGATTGCGATGTTGATGGTGAATACGCTGCGTGCGGCGGAGATAGCTTTAGCGAAGTAAAAGTTGGTGTTCGGATTATCGGGTCATTTATTACGTAGTGTGTATTTCGTAGAATGTGGTTTTCTCTGGACTACCTAATACGCACTACGCCCTATTTAGCTTTTGATTCATTTTGATTGAGATCTTCAGGGGTATTGATATTGACGAAGGAACGGCCGTTTTGATCAAACTGCTCAATGATGTCCCGATCAAGATACTTGACCTGAACTTGACCAAAAAAGCCTGTAATTTTGAGACGGCCGTTATCCAAATTGGTTTTTATAGCGGGTAAACAGGTTTTGTTATAAACAGCATGTAACGGTTCTGGGAATTTATCCCAACGCGGAATGATAATGTCGGCTGTGGCGCGTAAACTGAGCATGTAGGCGAGCAACGGCCGTGACAACCAGGGCATGTCACAAGCGACAACAAGGACATGGGGGTGGCTGGCTTGCGAAATGGCTGTGTAAATTCCGCCTAACGGCCCATGATCTGGGTATAGATCGCCAAACATTGGCAAACCTAGATGGGCATAGGCATCCGGTTTATTGGTGATGAGTATGTGTTCAGCGCCTACATCTATGACTGTATCACGCACAATCTCAATCAGCGGACGGCCGTTTAGCTTCACAAACGCTTTATCCTGACCCATACGTGAACTTTTGCCCCCAGCCTGAATCGCAACTGTAACTCCATTTTTGTCCATAATAATTTGTTTAAACTGGGACAGAAAGGAAATTGTTTTCCTTTCTGTCCCAGTTTATATACTTTCGCCTGATATGACATCTTCGAAATAAAAGGCGCCGGGGAAATCATCGGCAACTTCTTTCTTCTTGCCACTCCATTGTTCAATCGTGATGCGGTAAACGGCCGTTCGTTTGAGTTCGGCGGCTGTAATTGGGCGGTAGTCGCGGCCCGGTTTGAGATGTGGCGCATATTTATCCAACAAAATTTGCAAACCATATTCAGCTTCTAATGGATCGATGACGATTTCGGCCGTACCAAAGACCACTACTCCTGCATATTCCACACTAAATTCCAGCGCCTCAGCGGCAGGCAGCAGGCGCCCCATTTCGCTCACCGTAAAACAGATTGCTTGTTTGGTGGCAAGATTGGCTGGCGTACGGCCGACACGCGCAGAATGCATATAAATCAAATGTTTTTCAGCAGAATATACAAACAAATTACTGTTAATAAATGGTTGATCCGCATGGACGGTGGCCAAATAGCCGACTGCTGCACGTTCTAATAATTCACGAATCCATTCATCATCGCAAACCTCGCGGTCTGCACGACGAACGGCCGTATAGGGTTGTTTTGTGTAATCGATAGGCATGGCGTGTATTTTCCTCAAAAATGTAACCGCAAAAGGATGGACGTAAATCCAGCGAACCCTTTTTGGTAGAATGTGTTAATATATGCATGTTTGGTAAACCATCATGCTTATTGCTGTGTAGTATATTTATCAAATTATACCGGACTACACAAGCGAAACGAAAAAGCAACGGCCGTACACCCTGAAATATGGCATTAACACCCGAAATTCTCCTATCAGCCTATTGTCAAGGCATTTTTCCAATGGCCCATGAGGACGGTGAAATTTATTGGTATGATCCTGATCCACGCACGATAATACCATTGGAGCAGTTTCATATCTCTCGTTCTTTAGCGCGTACTATTCAGAAAAACAAATTTAACGTGACGATTAACAAAGCATTTTCTGCCGTTATTCATGCTTGCAGTCTGCCGGCAAACGGCCGTGAAGAAACCTGGATTAGCTCAGAAATCATCACTGCCTATACAGAGTTACATCGCTTAGAATTTGCACACAGCATAGAATGTTGGCATGCAGGAAAATTAGTAGGTGGTTTATATGGCGTGGCCATCAACGGTTTCTTTGCTGGCGAAAGTATGTTCACCCATTCACGCGATGCCAGCAAGGTGGCTTTAGTGCATTTAGTAGCTCATTTACATGGGGCTGCTTTTCAGTTGTTGGACGTTCAATTTATGACTGAGCATTTGCGTCGGTTTGGTGCAGTAGAAATCCCACGAAATGTGTACCAAATCAAATTAGCGCGTGCCCTTGAAGTGCCAACGCGCTTTTGATAAACAGGAGAGACGCCACGCCGCTGCGCGGCACCAACCAATGAATGAAAATGGAGCGTAGACTGCCAGTCCGTCAATGAACGCGAGCAAGCTGCCCACGTTCCATTTACAAGGGAGTTATCGATGGGGCAAACAAAATTAAAATTTAACCGGGATGAAGTGCGCTTATTTAGCGGCCGATCAAATCCTGCACTAGCAGCAGGGATTGCGGAACATCTAGATGTTCCCCTTGAAGACACAAAAGTATCTCGTTTTAGTAACGATAATTTATTTGTGCAGTTGGGGGCGAGTGTACGTGGACGTATCGTTTACATTGTGCAATCATTGGTACCACCTGTGAGCGATAACCTGATGGAATTATTGATGATGTTGGATATTGCCCAGAGCGCTTCCGCACGTGAAGTCCATGCCATTATTCCTTATTTCTCATATGCGCGCTCCGATAAGAAAGACGCGCCGCGCATCTCGATTACGGCACGATTGGTGGCAGATTTATTGAAAACCGCTGGCGCAACGCATGTAATGACGATGCAGTTACATTCGCCGCAGGTCCACGGCTTTTTTGCTTTACCAACTGATCCACTTACCGCACGAGGTTTGTTTGGTCAATATTTTAGACCCCAAAACCTTAGCCCAGAAGAAGTTGTTGTTGTGGCTCCTGATGTTGGCGGCGCGAAGTCAGCCAATCGATTTGCACAAATGCTGGGGCTGCCTGCTGCGGCAGGCAATAAGTCGCGGCTATCAGACAGCGAAGTTCATATTGGTGGTTTGATTGGCCGACAAGTGAAAGGGTTTAAGCATGCTCTGATTTTTGACGATGAAATAGCGACTGGTGGTACTGTGGTTGAATTATGTCGTTTATTAATTGATTTAGGCATTGAAAAACTCACCATCATTTGTACACATGGATTGTTTTTGGGCAAAGCGACAGAGCGACTCGGCCGCATACCTCAAATCAACGAGATTGTGACAACTGATACGGTGCCCCACCCGACAGAACGTTTTTTGCCCAATATGCGTATCCTATCGACAGCCTCCATTTTCGGTGGTGCAATTTCGCAAAATTATCATAGACGTTCGATTGGTGATTTGTTCGATTTTGGGGCGCAGGATGATTAATATCTTATGCGGCTATTATTTG
>JAGRDI010000496.1 GCA_020432765.1 Anaerolineales bacterium
TCTTCATTAGGCGCAACCAGAAAATTAGCCAGATCAAATGCAGGATCACCCAGCCCGCCATCTTCCCAATCGATAAGGGCGAGTTCACCAGACGGCCGTTGCAAAATATTGGCGAAGCGCGTGTCTGACTGGCAAAAGCAAAGCGTGGGGTTGAGCAGGCTGAGCTTTTCAACCGCATCAAACAATTTGGGCAGCAGTTTTAGACAATGAGTAGCGCACGGTTGACCGGGCAGAAACTGAACGGCCGTCCACGCGGCATAGGTTTGAAAGATCTCTTCACATTGCATTGCAACCCCTTGCGCTAATTGTTCCATACTGCGAGCCAGCCACAAATCATCTGTGGGCAGGGCGTGTAGGATTAACCAGGTTTCTACTAATTGTGCCAACATATGGGGAGACGGCCGTTTGCGCGGCCAAATCTCCCCTGCCAGATATTCATAAATCACCAATGGCCCTAAATTGGGATCATAAAAAACAGGTTTGGGCGCGATATTCAAGTCTGATAGTCGCTGCATACAATTGAAATCGCGGCGCGGCGCGTCCAAATATTCATCAGGCTTCAAATATTCTTTGGCGATGAGATGACGGCCGTTGACCCACACATCATACAAACGGTTACTTTGAAATCCACTTGGTTGACGATATTTTATACGTTCCGCTTGTGTTCCAATGGCTTGATTGACGATGGTTTCAATTTTCTTGTTCACATCTAACTCCTTGTGTAAATGGGTAAACTGTAGCTTGAATTCATCCTCTAAATCTCGACGTTTTCTCAATGGATCCAGGTTGACACGGACACGATTAAAAGTATTCTGTTTGCGGCAATTCGGTGACGGTATGGCAAAGAGGTATAATCCGAGTTTAATATGAATTAGTAAGTTACTTTAGATAAACCAACAAATATGCAAAAGACGAAAGTATTAATTGTGGATGATGAGCAGGCCATTCGACGTTTTTTGCGCACTTCGCTCACGGCGCATGGATATGAAGTTCATGAAGCAGTGACTGGCGAGGATGCGATATTAAAAACGATCAATGTACGCCCAGACCTTATTATTCTGGATTTGGGTTTGCCGGAGATTGACGGGATCGAAGTCACAAGACGCCTCAGAGAATGGACATCAACCCCGATTGTAATCCTCTCAGTACAAGATCAGGATAGTGACAAAATTGAGGCTTTGGATGCCGGAGCTGATGACTACTTGACCAAACCATTTAGCGTTGGCGAATTAACTGCCAGACTGCGCGTAGCCATGCGGCATACCCACCAGGAAGAGCACGACCTTGTTTTTGAAAGTGGCAAACTGCGTGTCGATTTAACAGCGCGTTCGGTAACGTTTGCCGGCGAAGAAGTGCAGCTTACACCGACAGAGTATGATTTACTAAAAGTATTGATCCGCCATGCTGGACGTGTTTTGACACATCAACAACTACTTAGAGAGGTCCGAGGCATTGGATTTCAGACTGAAACCCACTTATTACGTGTCCATATGAGCAATCTGCGGCGCAAAATAGAAGAAGACCCATCTTATCCGCAGTACATTTTGACAGAACCAGGAATTGGTTATCGTTTAAAGAGTGACATTTAGAGCGATTCAGTTTTGGCTAGAGGTAAGGCTATGTTAAAAACAACACCCCCTCCTGGCCGATTTTGTGCCCAGATACGGCCGTTATGCGCTTCAACTATCCCTTTAGCTATCGATAATCCCAAACCTGTCCCACCAATTCCGCTAGAATTTAGACGGAAAAACTTGTCAAAAATATGCTCTAGTTCTGCCTCTGGTATACCTGGACCGCGATCCTTGACAGCAATGATTGCTGCCTCTTGTTCCTGGTACGCTTCAAGTTCTATCAGCTCATTTTGTGGGGCATATTTAATCGCATTTTCTACCAGATTCATCAATGCCGGCACCATTAAACTCAAATCAATGGCTACTGGTGGCAAATCATCGGGAATCGTTCGTTTGAGAGTGCGTCCATGTAAATGGTTCGACATTTGCGCCAATGTTGTTCCAACCAATTCCTGCACATCATAGGGCTGCTGGATTACCTTCAGAGCACCAGATTCCACACGCGTCATATCTAGTAAATTGCCAACCAATCTATTTAAGCGCAGTGATTGTTCCCACGCAGTTTGTATCAAATCGTGCTGTGCTTCCTCTGGAAGCAAATCCGCATCATCCAAAAGACTGCCTAGTGCGCCAGTAATGGAGGCCAAAGGTGTGCGTAAATCATGCGAGATAGAGTTAAGGAGCGTGGTTTGCAGTTTTTTAGTTTCTTCCAACAGACGGGCATGCCGCGCCTGCTCGGCGAGATGACTTTTCTCCAGAGCCAACGCTACCTGGTTAGAAAATGAAGTCAAAAAACGCCGCTGCTCACCGGAAAGTATACTTTTGTAATCGTCTGGAAATTCGATGGCCAGCACCCCCACAACCTGGTCGGAGGTCTGCAAAGGTAAATAATAGCCAATGACGTTGGTTAATGTATCTGTTTGCTGCCCGGCTGGCTGCCCATGATGGAAGACCCAATCAGCGACATCCAGTCCATTTGCCTCCAGGTAAAAATTGGGTGTACTTGATTGTAACGTGAGACTTTCACCGGTTTCATCAGGTAAAAACAACGCTGCTGGGCTGTTGAATGCAGTTTGAATGTGATGCACGCTGATTTGGGCTATGTCAACTGAATTCGACACGGTAGCCAATCCTTGACTAAGCTCGTACAAAGCAGATGTTTGCGCCTCGCGGCGGTGTGCAAACAAAGCCTGTTCATGTGCACGAGCGGCCAACGTACTAATGACCACCCCCACCGCTAACAGTCCAACAAAAGAGAGCAAATATTCGGCATCGGCAACAACAAATGTATAGTAAGGAGGGACAAAGATGATGTCGAAAGCGATCACACTTAAGAGTGAAGCAAAAATAGCAGGCCAACGACCCAGCCATACAGCTGCGACCATTACTACAGCCAAATAGAGCATGACCAAATTAGTCGGGTCGACAAAAGAGCGTAGTGGTAAACCAATAAATGTCGCTAACAGCACCAGGCCGGCGCTCAATAAATATGATTGCCAGGCAAAAGGTTGTCTAGTGGTTGGTGTCTGCGATGTAGACGGCCGTAACGGCTCCTTTTTGCCGTTAATTACATAAATGTCCAAACCCGGGCTCTGGCGTAAAATCTGATCAATGATCGACCCGTGTAGCCATTCATGCCAGCGTGATCGCAATGATTTTCCTGTTACAATTTTGGTGACATTGCGGCTGAGAGCATAGTTGACTAATGTTTCAGCTATTGAGTGACCTGCGAGGCGTACCGTTTGTGCCCCCAACTCTTCTGCCAGGTGCAGTGTCCTTGTTACCCGTTCTTCATCTGCTTCTGATAGGTTGGCTGCACCTGGCGTTTCAACATAGGCAGCGATCCATTCCGCATCAAGACGCCGGGCTAATCGTCGTGTCGTACGCACGATACGTTCACTTAAAGGACTGGGACTTACGCACACTAACACCCGTTCTCTGACAGGCCAGGGTCCAGATATGGCATGTTTTTGCATGTAAACCCGCATCTGCTCGTCTACATGGTCGGCTGCCCGACGCAATGCCATTTCTCGCAGCGCTGTCAAATTGCCGGGGCGAAAAAATTTCCGATGGTCTCGTTCAATATGGTTGGGTAAAAAAACTTTGCCTGTTTCCAATCGTATTAATAATTCATCAATTGGCAGGTCAATTAGTTCGATTTCATGAGCTGTGTCCAGAATGTGATCGGGTACAGTTTCCTGCACGATGAGACCTGTTACTCGGGATACAATATCATTAAGGCTTTCCAGGTGCTGAATATTCATTGTTGTGTATACATTTATGCCGCTGTAAAGTAATTCAAGCACATCCTGATAACGGTGTACATGCCGTGCTCCGGGAGCATTAATGTGGGCAAGTTCATCAACAATTGCGATTTGAGGTTGGCGTTTTAGAATGGCGTCGGTATCCATCTCAGTTTGGGTAAGGTTATGGTAGACGATTTTTTTACGCGGGATGATTTCCAAACCGTTTAATAAGGCATCTATTTCGATACGGCCGTGTGTTTCAATATCTGCCACCACCAGATCTATATTTTCTGCGCAGCGCTGACGGGCAGCTTCCAGCATGGCATAAGTCTTGCCGACCCCGGCGGCATAGCCCAGGAAAATTTTTAACTTGCCGCGACTTTCTGGACCATTTTCATGCTGGATAGTTGGATGGGGATGATTTGCATCAAGGCTTTTGTCTATCATGAATCAGATTGTAGATCATTTAGTGCCGGATTCAAATCGCACCGATTTAGTCATCGTATCTTGATGTTTTCTTGACATACACGATCCGATTCTTAATCCTTTCTTGATGAGAAAACAGGTATGCTACTGTAGAAGAGGACACTCACGTCTGTGGGTGTTCTTTTGGTGTGTATCAAAAAATTGGAGAATGACTAAATGGCGATAATCGAAATTAAACGAACCTTACTTGGTAAACCATTTCCCACCAGCCAGGAAGTTCATGAACGGCTTGACAAAGTGCGCGGTCTAGCTGTTTTTGCTTCTGACCCGATCAGTAGTAACGCTTATGCTACCGAAGCGATTATGAGCGTGCTAATCGTGCTGGGCAGCGGTGCCCTGGTGATGACTTTACCGCTGGCCATGGGTGTGGCCATGCTGATTTTAATGGTCGTTTTTAGCTATATTCAGACTATTTTGCATTACCCTGATGGTGGTGGCGCTTATACTGTAGCGAAAGATAATTTGGGTACGTATCCGGCATTGTTTGCAGGGTCTGCTTTGCTAATTGATTATATCTTGACCGTCTCAGTATCTGTCTCTGCAGGTGTCAGGGCCTTGACTTCGGCCGTGCCAGAGGCATATGATTATCGAGTTTTTATTGCTTTGATGGCGATTGCTTTAATAACTTGGATTAATTTACGTGGGGTGCGTGAAAGCGGCACTATTTTTGCTGTACCGACCTATGCGTTTATTATTGGCGTGATGCTAACTATTGGCATTGGCCTGGCACGCACCACTGGACTCTTTGGCATGGAACCATTGCCCTCGTTTAAGGAAAGCGTACCAGCCACAACTTCATTGGTCGGTTTTGCTTATATTTGGTTATTGTTGCGAGCCTTTGCCGGTGGCTGTACAGCGTTGACTGGGA
>JAGRDI010000497.1:0-3090 GCA_020432765.1 Anaerolineales bacterium
ATCGACATCAACCACTATAGTAGGCACACTGCCACATTGGCGTGTCCTTTTCTGGGGAACATACGGTCTGTTCTCACAAGTCGTCTTGACTGAATTATACCTGGCAGGTGTTCAATTGTGTGGGGTGATTGTGCCTGGTGATGGGGAAACGGCCGTTTCCCCTCCTATTCAATCCTTAAAACCCAAATCAAACCCATCCACACTGCCACTATTAAATCCATTTGTAAACAAAAGTATCCTGCAAGTCGCCTGGACCAAAGACATTCCGGTTTTTGCAGTCAATGATTTAACGGCTGACGAAACACAAAAAACAATCCGTTCGCTGCAACCAGAGTTGGCTTGCGTCGCCTGTTTCAACAAACGAATACCGCCCGCTTTGCTAACGATTCCGACCCGTGGATTTTGGAATCTACATCCATCCCTGCTGCCCGATTATCGTGGACCGACCCCACTTTTTTGGATGCTGCGTGCCGGCATTCAAAACGTCGGTGTTACCATCCACCAGATGGATGAGAATTTTGACACTGGTGATATTTTGTTACAGACGGCTTTCAAGCTAAATGATGGTATTCGCGGGCCTGAGGCAGACGAAGTTTTTGCCAAACAAGGGTCTGGGCTGCTGCTAGCGGCACTGCAAGGCGTGGCAGAAGACAAAATCGTGCCTAAACCGCAGCCAACAGGGGGCAGCTATTTTTCATGGCCACAAACTGACGACTTCCAGATTCCAACCACATGGTCGGCACGCCATGCGTTTAACTTTATGCGCGGTACGGCCGAATGGAAACAGCCATTTCACATTTATGGCCCGGACAGTGACATCACAGCCCGCTTCGCTATCGAATTCGATCCTGAAGCCAAAATCAAGCGTGCGCTAAAATGGAACGGCCGTGATGTAACCATCCAATTTAATCCAGGCACATTGCACGTCACAACATGATATGGCATACCCTTTTGCGAATCGGTTTCCGATTACTTTATAATGAATTAGCCTGGACATACGATCTGGTCAGTTGGGTTGTGTCATTGGGTGCCTGGCGGGAATGGCAGTTGGCGTCTTTGTCCTTTGTGAAAGGCACAACCGTGTTGGAAATCGCACATGGGCCAGGACATATGCTGTTGGCCATGAAACGCGCTGGTTTCGAAGTGACGGGGTTGGATTTATCCGCCTACATGAGCCAACAAGCCCGACACCATCTGCAAAAAGCAAACCTCTCTCTGCCCTTATTGCGCGGAGCTGCACAAGCCTTACCCCTGGCTGACAATACATTCGATACGGTGCTGACGACTTTTCCCACTGATTTTGTGCTTGAATCCGCAACCTTAACAGCCGTCTTCCGCGTATTGAAACCGAACGGCCGTTTTGTCGTCATGCCATCTGGTTATTTGACGGGTAACAATTTTATTCATCGCAGCATAGAATGGCTATACGCAATAACTGGGCAACGACAAACGGCCGTTACCCACTGGGAACCAATCAGCCAACGTTTTACCGCAGCCGGATTTTCAGTTAGCATCCACAACATAACCCTTGAAAACAGCATTGCCCTCGTCATTGTCGCACAAAAGTAACTCTTTCTTGAGGATATTTGGTACACGTACCATTGAACTGTAAAATAACTCTCATTATGCAAAACGAAGAAAAATCATCTACAACCCAAACAAATCCCGCTTGGATTCGCTGGTTACCATTTCCAGTGGCCGGTTTTGTTATCCTACTGGACCAATTCAGTAAATACATCGTCGAGACTAACTTGCCCGTTTACACGTATTGGGCGCCTATTCCTGCCTTAGAAAATTTGTTTCGCGTGACCCATACTACCAATACCGGGGCAGCATTTGGTCTTTTTCCCGCCGGCAGCTTGTTTTTTGCAGTCATGGCCGTCGCTGTTACCGCATTCATCATCTACTTCAATTTCACACTTGAGGGCAACCAAACAGTGCTGCGTATTGCACTTGGACTGGTGCTTGCTGGTGCGTTAGGGAATTTTATTGACCGCGTACGCCTGGGGCATGTCACCGATTTCCTCGACTTTGGTCCTTGGGCAATATTTAATGTGGCCGATACGGCCGTTGTGGCCGGCGTCATCATGATGGGATGGGTGATGCTGCAAGAAGAACGTGCCACAAAGGCAAAAAAGAAAGCGGCAAATGCCAACGAAGTCACCCAAAATGCCGGGGAATAAACAAAATAATGCAAGCAGCACAAGTCGAATTTATTTTAGATTATCCAGAAGATCGTTTGGATAGGGCTTTGGCTGCCGAAATGCCAGAGCTGTCACGGATGCAATGGCAGCGTTTGATCAAGGACGGGCGCGTTTTGGTGAACGGCCGTTCTGCCAAAGCCAGCCTCCGACTCGAAGGCGGCGAACAAATCTGGGCTGATATCCCGGAAGCCATCGATAGTGATTTGATCCCTGAAACGATGGATTTAGATATTCGTTATGAGGATGATGATTTTTTAGTCATCAACAAACCGGCTGGTATGGTTGTGCATCCCGGCACAGGCCATGAAAGCGGCACCTTGGTACATGGCCTATTGGCTCATTGTCCCAACCTGCCCGGCATTGGCGACACAAAACGACCTGGCATCGTGCATCGTCTCGATAAAGATACCTCTGGCCTCTTAGCCGTCGCCAAAAACGACTTGGCACAGCGTCATCTGCAAGACCAATTTGCAGAACGTACCGTCAGCAAACAATATTTAGCTTTAACACATGGACACATTCAACCACCATCAGCATTAATTGATGCACCGATTGGCCGCGATCCCAAACAACGCAAAAAAATGGCGGTCATTCCCCCCGGTGGTTCAGCCAGTGCACGTGAAGCACAAACCCAATATCATGCCATCACTGCTTTTGACGACTATACTCTGGTCGCATGCGATCTATACACAGGCCGCACCCATCAGATTCGAGTCCATTTAGCTTATGTGGGTTATCCGATTGTGGGTGATCGTGTCTACGGCCGTCGCAAACAAACCCTCTTAACAAACCGACACTTTCTACACGCAGCTGAACTTAAATTGAAACGGCCGTCTGATAACCAAGAAATGACCTTCAGCGCCGAGCTTCCTCCCGATCTACAAAC
>JAGRDI010000497.1:3151-18149 GCA_020432765.1 Anaerolineales bacterium
ACCTCGCAACTCTTAAACTCTATCCCCGGCTGGTCAATTAAGCCGCGTCCATTCGTCCAAAATATCACGCATACCCTTACGAATCGCTTCTGCATCTGAAGCATCGGGTACAGCACGTAAATACGCATCTAAATATGTCGCCGCCAAACGCAGCGACCGTTTACGATAATGCACAAGCCCCAGATCGCGCACGTGTTCAGGAATTTGGGGTTGTACCATGCACAGCCGCTCGATCACCGCGACAGCCAAATCCCATAAGCTGCGCTGCACATAAATCACACGCAAATTAGTCAACATGCGTGCCAAAATATCAGCCTCTAGCGCCGGCTGTAACCACTGCATGTCAAAAGAACCTTTGTAACCGGTATTCGCTTGCACCAAACGTGCGCAATCTGTTACCGAAACGCGCCCGCCACCATGAAACGGATCGAGGTACCAATGTTGGCCGCGCTCTTCAACGCCAACAATGAAATGACCGGGCAAACTAATGCCATATGCAGGAATATGCAGACGCTGGGCAATCTCAATATATATTACCGACAAACTAATCGGAATACCAAGACGACGCGTTAAGACCTCATTCAAATAACTGTTACGCGGATCATTATAATCGCCAGCATTACCACGTAGACCGCCGTCCGCTTTGAACAAGAATTCAGCCAATAAAACACTTTGGCGCAAACGCGAAATTTCAGCAGCAATATGATCACCTGCTGCGATGGTTAGGTTGTTTATTTGTTGTAAAACACGGGGGATATCCAAGTCAGAATAGGCGATTTCTTGTGCAAAATGCAAAGCCGCACGGACTACATTGAGCCGCGAGAGGCGTAATTCGTCAGCAAATGTCCATTCCTGCATTCTCACCATTATGTCGGAATTAGCGCATTGTGACAAGCCTCTTTTTCGCCACGAATTTCCTATGTTATAATCCAACTTCATAATCGTTTACAGGATGCCGAATAGTTGTATGATAATCAATCTTACAGAGTATAAGCCGGAATTTTTTGCTGCTGATGCCTTTCCATATGCGTTGGGAGAACTTTTATGGCAGAGCTATGGTGATAAGTTTCAAGTGGATTTCCCTTCGCCCAAAACGGCCAATCAGTGGAAATTAACTTCAATGGGCTGGGTTGGCCATATCCCACTGAAAAAGGATTTTGAAATCCATATCCACCCCAAACTGCCGCTGCAGAACCTCTTCAACATGTGGGCATACGCTTATCAACTAAAAAGTTTTCATTTATTAGACGGTCTGGTTAATGTGGGCTCATTAGTCGCATTTTATGACCAGTTAGCATGCATTTTGGCACAACGAGTATTAACGCGCACACGCCAGGGTTTATATCTCGCTTATCAGGTACGCAACGGCCGTCTTGCCTTCCTACGTGGTCAATTAGATCTGCAGCAGGTTTGGCAGCGGCCGTTACAACCCACACTGCCCTGCCGTTACGACATTCACACCGCTGATACGCCTGACAACCAAATCCTTGCTTATACCTTGAGCCAGATCGCCCGTAGTCATCGCTGTCGGCCGGCCGTGCAAGCCAGCATCCGTCGTGCCTATCGCGCATTAGCCGGAGCCGTAACGCCGCATGAATTTCAAGCTGATGATTGTTACGGCCGTACCTACACACGCCTCAATCAGGATTACCAACCCCTGCATGCACTTTGTCGTTTCTTCATCGCGCATACAGGCCCACAACAAGCGAATGGCCAACAAAAGATGCTGCCCTTCCTGGTCGATATGGCACGGCTTTATGAACAGTTTGTTGCTGCATGGCTGCAAACCCATTTACCTAATCCCTGGCGCATTCGCGCCCAAGAACGCATCAACATTGGCCAACAACACAATGGTCTACAGTTTGATATTGACCTGGTTTTGTACGGGCGTGATGAACGGCCGTATGCGGTTCTTGACACAAAATATAAAACACCCACACGTCCTAGCAATAACGACATCAACCAGATTATCGCTTATGCTAAAGCCAAAGGCTGTCGTGAAGCCGTTTTGGTTTACCCGGTGGCATTGGAACGGCCGTTAAATGTCACCTTAGACAGCTTACGGCTGCGCAGTTTAACTTTTGGTTTGGAAGCTAATTTAGAGTTAGCAGGACGCCAGTTTTTGGTCGATTTAGGAACGGCCGTAGCTGAGATGTAAAAGGAATATTTCTATGCCAAATCAATATGCACAAATTATCAATGAGCTGCGTGGCGTTTATGACCAAGACGCACCACGGCGCAATAAACGCACACCCGCAGCCTGGAGAGAAAGCATCCGGAGCGATTATCTGGGGCAATTACAAGCAGAAGGTAAAAACAAGCTGCTGGAAATAGGCGCTGGTCCTGGCAATGACAGCGCCTATTTTGCCCTCCATGGTTTGCAAATTGTCGCCACAGATCTATCACCTGGCATGGTTGAATTATGTCAACAAAAAGGGTTAGAAGCATATGTAATGGATTTTCTAAATCTGGATTTTCCCGCCAACAGCTTTGATGCCATCTACGCAGTCAATTGTCTGCTGCATGTGCCTAAACCAGACCTGCCAACAGTTTTAAAAGCGATTCGACGTATACTCAAAAAAGATGGGGTGTTCCTACTGGGGTTGTACGGTGGAATTGAACGCGATGGCCCCTGGGAAAATGATCGACATGAACCCAAACGATATTTTGCACTTTACCCAGATGCGTCAATTCAAAAAATCGTCAAACAATTTTTTACTTTAGAACGCTTTGAAACAATTGAAACGGACGACTCCAGTAACCCAGATATGCACTTTCAGTTGATGATTTTGAGACACGCATAGCAACATCTAAAAATTAAAAACCACCCAAGATCCACGCGGCTAGTTTTTGGGGGTCATTATAGTTTGTAGTAACCGCTTTAGCGGTATTGGCGCTGGTGTTCGGCACGACTAAAGTCGTTACTACAAACCCCAAATGCTTTTCTTAGCATCCATAGACTATCAATTGGGTAGTGAGTGTATTTTAGCAGCACTTTGGGAAACAAGAGCTTCACATAATTTTTATATGCGACACAGTTCGAATGTGTTAAAATTCACAAGATAATAGATAAGGCTTACTCGGAAGTTAAACAATCCCACTCCAAACCGAAAAAGCTTTAAGTCAATCCAGAAAATTCCGGCCTTTCTGGATCATTTTTTCTCTGGAATGGTCTAAGGTAAATCTAATTTGAGTGAACCGACAAAAAAGCGCAAGCGCATAAAACAGTTTATAATAACCTTTACACCATTTTTTATACTTACACTGCTATTTATAGGGCTCAATTTTTGGCCAGGTTGGTTAAATCAATTTTATCAACCCACTGTAACAGCTACTGTAGAGGAGATTAACACTTTAAATGTAAATGGTGCAGTCCAGGAGCCAAATTTCGTTGAAGTAGAGCAAATTGAGTCGGGAACGGCCGTTATTCCAACATCCACACCTCAATCAACACCCTCTCCGCAGCCAACACTGCCACCTGAAGCAATGATCACACTCAGCGGACCGCCTCAAGCCAGCATTTTCTCAGACACAAGTCTTGTCACCTTTTACTGGAATTGGCCCTTGCCTTCTACCGACAACCAACAATTTATTCTGACTGTATTTAACGGCTCTGAAGTACAACAAATTGCAACCATCAGCGAACAAAATCTGGGTCAACAATATGCTCTGACAATTGATTTAGAAACCATAAAACCAGCCAAACCTGAATCACCATTAGTTTGGCAAATTCAGTTGATAAATAGTGAATCTGGTGAAATTCTAACGCAAAGTGAGCAACGCGAATTCTCATTAATTTCGCAAGCAAAGCAACAATAACACGCACGGTCAACAAACACATAAAAAGTTTAATTATTTTAGGCACAGCGTTGATTGCTTTTTTACAATATCGGTAGTAACCTTGTAACGAGAATGGTGCAGCGCCTCGTATATTTAGCGCGTCTGCAAAAACAAGAGCTTTAGCGTCAAACAGAGGGACATGATAGCGCAAAACCACACAGATTTGTCGGGTGAACAAATTGGCAATTACCAGATTAAATCATTGCTAACTAATCGTAAAGTCAGCAGTTTCTTTCTGGCGGAAGATGTCAAGCTTGGGCAATCTGTCTACCTTGAAATCCTTAACAGCACCAAAGATGAAGACCTTGAACTGGCCAACAGCTTTCAACGCCGGATGGAAATGGTCTCGCAAATCAAACACCCAAATATCGCAGCGGTCATTGAAATTGACATCACTGCAGATGGTTACCCCTATGCTGTAATCGATTATTTCCCTGGAATATCTTTAACCCAATACCTCAATAACCACGGCGGCGCGGGAAATAATCGTCCAGCCAGTGATGCACTCACTACAAATCGTTATATCGCTGAAGCCCTAAGCGTAGCCCATCCAGCCGGCTTGATTCACCACGATCTACGCCCAGATAATATTTGGGTGCGCGAGGAAGACGATATCCCCGTATTGGTTGATTTAGGTGTGCCAATTGTAACCACTCCACCCGATGCAGTGCTGACAAATTCACGTGCCGAAATGTTGGATTATGCTGCACCTGAAGAAGCTGAAGGCAAGGCAATCAGCCGTCGCAGCAATATTTATTCCTTAGGCATCATTATTTATGAATTCCTCACCGGACACCGGCCCAAACTACCAGCTTCATCCTGGGATATTTTCGAGCGTTCAACAATGCCCAAAGAAGTTCCTTTGGAAGAAGAACGCGCCGGGCTCTCCGGTGAGACTTACCGTCTGGTGCGTAATTGTCTATGGCGCCAAGAATGGAGTCGCTTTGAAACTGCCGATGAGTTAATCATTGCCATTGATACAGCCATATTAGCTGAACAATCGCTGCCACAAAAAGAGGCGATGTGGGTTGGCAGTAGCCGGCGCTGGTTTTATATTATCCCGCTTTTGGCATTGTTGGTGATTGTTTTTGGATTAGGATTTGTCTGGCTGCAAAACATCAATGCGAATCAAAACCCACCTACTTCAACACCAACCTCAGGAATTGTACCAACAGAAGTGGAAGGTGCAGTCGGGGTTGGCGATGCAGAAGGCACTGCACAAGCTACCGCAACAGAGACAAGAGAACCCCCACCAACAGCCGAAGATGATCTACCTATTCCCGTTATCACACCACAGGACGACAGTAGTTTTGGTATGGACGATACCATTCGTTTTACTTGGTTTTCAACCTCGAAACCAAATGAGAACGAACATTTTGCTGTTTACATCTCACCTGAGGATGAAATTGATCCAGAACCTTATTTAGTTGGAATTGTAACTGAGCCAGATGATGCTGGTGTTTTTGATTTGCGGGAACAGGTTGCCAATTTACCTGTCGTGGGCGGGTCTTATCTTTGGCAGGTAAAACTTGAGATTGTTGATAACGATACACCTATTTCTGTAAGCGATCCGCGGCGTCTCTTCATCATTGAAAACACGCCAACACCAACGCCAACAGCCACTGACGAACCTTCCCCCACACCCACCGAAGTCGCATGTACACCCACACGACCTTTAGGCTGGATTGATCATACGGTGGAGGCAAATGAAACGATCTCTACTTTCGCACAGCGTGCCAATGTGTTGGCAGCCGATATTTTGGAAGCCAATTGTCTTGAGCAAGGCACCATACTTAGCATCGGCCAACTGTTAATAATTCCACCACCATTGGCAACCAATACCCCAACACCTGGTCCTGCCACATCCACACCAACTTCAAATACTGGCGGTGGAGGTAACAACGGCGGTGGGACCCCGAATAACCCAACAGCCACTTCAGGACCGCCTGCTACTAGTACACCCAGACCACCGCCAGGCAGCACACCTGGCAACTAATTATGGCTATATTTATGAAGGCTTTTTCGGAAAATAAATAACCTAACTTTTTCTGAAAAAGCCTCAAGCCTACCACGCTCAAGATTTGCGGTAGGCTTTTTGCATATAAAGCGGGTGTGCTGGATAAATATTTGCCGCATTTTTACTGCATTTGAACTATTTTTCCTTATAATTGAACGCAACCTGATATGAAACAAAAGCCTATTTTTTTTACGATTGTATTCAGCCTGCTTGGTTTATTTTTTCTTGGCATGCACCAAGATTTGATTGCACTTAGCAATTTCTCCCTGCCTGCGCCCGAGCGAGAAAATGCCAACATTGCGCAAACAATCTTAACTGTAACGCCAACACCTACAACGACTGCTACCACAGCCATCACAGCTACACCAACGGCAAACGCCACGTCAACGCTAACGGCCACACCAGCACAAACGGCAACCCTTACACCTACAACAACAAATACAGCCACTGCAACAGCTACAAAAACTGCATCGCCCACAGCAACTCAGACACCCACACCAACTGCAACAGCAACTGAGATGCCCACCACAACGAATACACCCACCGCGACACCGACCAATGCACCGCCATCAATATCACAAATTGACGACCAAGTAATAGATGAAGACACATCGACTGGAGCAATCCCTTTTACTATTGCTGATGAAGATACGCCAGCAAATTCGTTGGTAGTAACGGCCGTTTCCAATAATCAAGTCCTCGTACCCAATGCAAACATTTTCCTCGGTGGTAGTGATGGGAACCGCACAATAACCATCACCCCCGTTGACAACAAAAACGGCTCAGCCATGATTACCGTGACCGTCAGCGATGGTTCCGCCCAGTCGAGTACTAATTTTTCGTTACAAGTAAACTCCGTCAATGACCCGCCTTTTCTAGATTTGAATGGCGCTGGAGGCGGTACAGGGTTTTCCACTACTTTTGCAACGAGTGGTGGACCGGTTCAAATCACAGGCGGTGGCTTACAAATTCTTGATGCTGATAACCCGCAAATTGCATCAGCAACTGTAGTTATTACAAACTTGCTCAATGGTTCTGCAGAAATATTGTCCGCAAATACTGCGGGAACAGGCATCTCAGCCAATTATAATAGTGGGGTTTTAACCCTAAACGGTCTGAATTCAATTGCGAACTATGAAACCGTACTGCGCTCGATCACTTACCAAAACAATAGCACCACACCAAATCTAGCGGATCGTCAAATTGCCTTCAGTGTAAACGATGGCACAACGAGCAGCAATACAGCGGTCAGCACAGTTGCTATTTCGGATGCACGCATAAAAATAACCATCACTCCTGCGACACAAACTATTGCCAGCGGCGGCAGTGCAATTTTTGTCATCAATGTACAAAACATGGGCAACACGTCTTTAAATTATGTATCTGTTTATGATGCACTTGCTTTGGATTGTAATAATTATTGGAATGCGTTAAGTCCAGGCGAAACCCGTAATTATTCATGCAATCGCACCAATGTCACAACTGATTTCCTAAATCAGGCTTTTGTTTCCGGCCAAGACCCACTTGGAAACAATGTTTTTTCTAGTGATACCGCCTGGGTCGAGGTTGAAAACCCGAACGTCACAATTGTTAAAGGTCCTTTTACACAAACAGTCCGCCGTGGGGATCCCGTCAATTTTGATATTTTGGTGTTAAATACCAGCAGCACAGTCGATCTCATCAATGTGGAAGTTATTGATCCGCTGACTCCAGACTGCAACCGCACAGGCAATCACATTTTTAGCAATTTAGATGCAGGGGCAGAAGTGGTTTACGATTGCAGCTTAGATACTGTTTCTGCCGCCTTTACAAACGTCATCACCATAACAGGTAAAAATATCCTCACTAATGACATTGTCGAGGATAGCAGCGTTGCTTATGTCGAGCTTTTAGATTTAGCTGTTGATATACAAGCTTCGCCTCGTGAACTGCCCACCCCAGGAGGACCCATAACATTTACGGTAACGATTAGTAATCCCGGCAGTGTGGATGTATCTCTCCTTAGCTTGAGTAGTGAAAGATTGGGCGATCTAGCGAATCCAGCAAATATATTGATTCAAAATAATGATTGTGATGAAATCAATTCCATTATTATTCCTGCTAATGGAGGAAATGTTTCATGTACTTTCATCAGTACATTCAATGAATTGCCTGGAAATTACCCTGTGCAGGTAACGGCCGTTGCCGAAGACAGCAGTGGGGCAGAAATTCGGGCAGAAGCCACGGCCACGATTGAAATCCTTGATACTGATTTTGAACTTCAATTGAAGAGTAACCGGGAAACAATTCCGGCACCCAGCGGCATAATTTCGTTTACAATCGATATCCTAAACAACAGTTCAACTTCAAGCGTTGTGCTTAACAGCCTGACAGCCTCAGAAATTGGCAGCCTTGACGGACAAGGAAGTTGTATGCTGCCCCAACAGATCGATACACAGTCCGTTTATTCTTGTACCTACAGCACAGAAATTTACGGCAATATTAATGATATCCATGTGCAAACAGCTTCCGCAGCAGGCAGCAGCAGTAGCGGCCACTCTGTTAGCGCTTCGGATACCTTAACGTTATTGTTCATCGATCCAGAAAAATATAATGTAATGCTGCCATTAATTGGCTATAAAACCTTCCCGCCTGGCGAACCAAATGACAGACCTTGCACTGCTTATTATATTAATCCCAACACCACTTATTCGACATTTTTACCAGATGATACGGATGATTGGTATGTCTTTGATATGCCTAAAAATGGAAGTGCCGAAATCAAGTTAACTGAGTTCACACCTTATTTTGGGCAAATTTCTGTATGGACTGATGACAACTGCGTTAATATCGATGCCGCCGATATGCTTGGCTTTAATGGCAATTTTGAACCCACAAAAACGATCTCACTTTCAAACCTAATAGCTGATACACGCTATTACATTTGGGTTTCCAATGATGATAACCAAACATATACAACGCCTTATAAGCTGTATGTCGATGTACCTTAATAACAAATCATTTCTGTTAATGACAGTGAAATACCCGTACAATGGAGGCAGGAGTTAATGCGGTATTATCATAACATGGTGCTATTCATTACAATATTAGTTGGGATATTTTTTGTATCTTCGCTCACAGCAACGGCCGTTGCACCCAAACCCATTGAACAAAAACCAAACAGCGTATTGTTAAATAAAAGTCATTCCCCCGCCGACAACGTCTTACGTGTTGTCCTAACACCTGAAACACAATCTGTTCCAATTGGAGGCACAGCAATATTTAATGTCGTTGTGCTTAACGTAAGCGATGATATCAACCTGGTTAATGTCACTGTGAGCGATCCGCAAGCACCGGATTGTAATCGCACCATTGGCAACCTTGCCGCCGATACGAATTTCCCACCCTTCCAATGTAACCGGATGAATGTACAAGCGCCATTTACAAATAATATCCATGTCGAAGGTACAAATCCGATTAACAGTCAAATATCAACAGATGATGACAGCGCAGAAGTGGAAATAATTGCCCTGGATGTAATTTTAGAAGCCTCACCAACAACGCTCCCCGAGCCAGGTGGTCTGGTAGATTTTAGCCTGACTATTACCAACACCGGCAGTTTAGATGTCACGCTGCAAAATCTAAACAGCCCACAATACGGTAATCTGACCAACAGCAGCAACGAAAATATCAGTAACAACAGTTGTCTACCCAACCCAACATTACCTCTCCTTGCTGCCAATGGGGGTCAATTCAGCTGCGGTTTCAGTGCAAAAGTTAACGGACAACCAGATGAATATGATATTGTGGTAACGGCCGTTGCCACAGACGAGAACAACATTAGCATCAGTGAAAGCGGTACTGCCACAGTCAGATTAAGCGATGTAGAAGCGGACCTTGAGGTAATTTTGAGTGCATCTCCCTTAACAATTTATGCACCTGGTTCCTCAGTAAATTTTGTACTAAAAATAAATAATACCAGTTTGGTTGATAGCATTAACATCGGGCAGCTTCAAGATAACGTTTTAGAGAACCTTAATGGACAGGGAGATTGCCTTACACCCTATATACTCCTAGCAGGGGAAACCTATACCTGCTCCTACGTTGATGAAGTCATTGGCGATGCTGACTCAGAACATGAGCGCTCTGTGCTGGTTACCGGAACAGATGATGACAATCCAAACAATACAATCGAACGCTCCGCTGAAGTCACTATTTTAATTGTGGAAAAACCAGAATACATCCACTATCTGCCGCTTATCATCGACACCGTAGATGAACCTAACAACATTTGTAATGATGCCTTTCCCCTTAACACAAATACTCCCTATTACTTCCATGCCAATGATCAGAATGATTGGTATACCTTCGATTTAGACACACAAGGAAAAGTAACTGTCTCGCTCACAAATTTCATTCCTGTCATCGGTCAAATTCAGGTCTACAAAAAAGATACTTGCGAAAACTTAATGACAGAAGATTTGATTGGCTTTAATGGCAATCACAATACAACAAAATTAGTTCCGTTAGGGACACAAAGCCCCGGTCACTACATCATCTGGATTATTAATGACGGCATAACGACAGTAACTGAACCCTATAGATTGTTTATAGAGGTTCAATAAAAAAACTTAGCAAGGCACTTACCGATATCTTAAGGTGAGTCTTCATTTTCCCATACTAAGATAATCTAGCAATGACACTAATTACGGACTTTGGTCAGCTCATAGATCAATACAGAATTGAAAAAAAAATTGGGGAAAAAACCTTTACTGATTGCTATTTAGCATTCGATGTAGAAGGCAATTCACCCATTTCTTTAGAAATTTTGCGGCAGTCCTATGTTGGAGATTTGAGTATTGTCAGCCAGTTTATGAATCGCAGCCTTGCACTAACTCAAATCCGTCATCCTAATTTAGCTCACGTTATTAAACTCGGGAACAGTGCCGATAATTTACCTTATATTGTAAATGAATATATTGAAGGTTATCCTTTAACTGAGCGCCTCAAACAGCTCGATCGTCAACAAGCACCTGCCCATAGCATTTATGCGCTGAAAATTGTACAACAAATAACCTCTGCTCTCATCTTAGCTGAACGTCACGGAATTTTGCATTATGAACTTACACCCGACCATATCCTCCTAAAAAATGTGACCCTCAAATCTGATGACTCAGTTGTTGTCATTGATATGGCCGCTCCGCTAATAGGAGAATCTGTAACTGCTGACAGCCGGTCAAATCAGGCTGCTTTTCTTTCACCAGAACAGTTAGATGGTAAAAAACTTGACGGCCGTAGCCATATTTTTTCCTTAGGCGCCATTTTATACACATTGCTCGCTGGCGAGCTCACCCCAAGTGAACCAGTCTCCTTCAGGAGCAAAACGTTACGCCAGGCGGCTGGTGGAAAAACGCCGCTCGAATTAAATCGCGATAATTTGGCCGCAGAAACGTATGTCCTGGTTGATACCTGCTTGCAGCGCAATCCGGCAAGACGCTATCGTGATTTAATACAATTCTCAGAGGCACTTTCAGCAGCGCTGGCGGCAGAAGAAAAGCATGTTTATCTCATCCAGGAACCAAAACCCGCACGCCGTCCATGGCCGCTTATTCTACCAATATTGATTTTAATCGGTATGTGTATTGGATTTGGTTTCATGGCTGCAAGCAACTTGCCCACAGTAGCCCTCGGCACGCCTGCAGAAGCCATGTCCACTGGTGAAACGAGTTCTCAAAATCCTGCGATAGACACGCCTACAACAACGGCAACAACAATACCAACAGAGGTTTCCACGGTTTCTGAAATAGCCATTGTCGCACAACCAGAATCAACAACAACAGCAACACCATCTCCTATACATACCGCTCCTCCCACTCCAACTGCAACTGATACGGCCGTTGCCACAGCCACAATCACCCCAACGCCATGGCCAAGCTACCGCATTACTAGCAGTTCTGCAAGTATACGTACAGGGCCAGGGGTTGTTTATCCAACTATCGGTTTTGTTTACAGCGGAGATGTTATCCGAATTCTCGCCAAATCAGACCATATTCCACCCTGGTTTATTATTGAAACAGATACAGGCATAATAGGGTGGGTATCTGCCGCAGTCGGCGAAGCAGAAACAATTTATAATCTTGAAGATATTGAATTAGCAGCGACCATTCCTGCGGCACCGACCTCGACGCCCACACCCACAAACACACCCCTGCCAACAGATACCCCTAACAATAGCGGTAGTGGTGGCGGCAGCGGCGGCAGCACACCAGAACCGCCACGCCCAACCCCAACCCCACCACTGTAGGAATATTTGCTAACAATGTCGGAAATTAAGCACCCATGAATTCTGCGGCCTACCGGCTTTTTTGGAATATAATCCTTTCGTTTCAACATCAGCTCCCCAGAGCAAAAGCAAACGGGGATGCAAATATTGTATTGTTAATCAAAAATCACGAGAAAGAGAGAGTAGAGTGAAACATCGAGAATTTATTGTTTTGACCATTGTTATGGGGACAATGGCACTTATTTATGCCGTCCAAATCGTCAGCGCCCAAGCAATCATAGTTAGCTCTAGCCATTCAACGGCCGTTGCTCTCAATCCAGTCACAAATCAGCCTGTCCTGGACTTAAACGGCCCCCAAAATCCTGGTGTAGATTATGAAACAACCTATATTGAAGATGAAGCACCAATTGCTGCCGTTCATTCGGAATTAACCCTCACCGATGCAAACAGCAGTAACATGGAATACGCCACCATCATTCTGCAAAATCGACCTAACGGGATAGATGAGTCATTAACAACCGACACAACAGACACCAATATCATCTCCTATTATGATGAAAATAATGGTACGCTCTATTTATCAACGACCGATACCATCACAAATTATCAAACTGTATTAAGGCGTATCAAATATCAAAACAGTTCCAATGCCCCTGATTTGATTGACCGCATCGTCACTTTTCAAGTCAATGACGGCACAAATGTTAACGATCCCGTGCAAAGCACAATCGCCATCAATGCTGTCAATGATGCGCCGATTTTGGACAACAGTGGTGATATGCAACTGGCTGCAATTCAAGAAGATGCCACGGCCCAGCTCGGCAACAGCGTTGCCGCCATCATTGCATCGGCTGAAGGTAATGGTGAAGATCGAATTACGGACCCCGATGAAACCGAGACAGAAGGCTTCGCAGTTATCGAGGTAGGCGCCAGCAATGGTACATGGCAATATTCCATTGATGCCAGAACCAGCTGGTTGAACTTTGGCGCTGTAACCAACAATACGGCCGTTTTGCTCAACACCAATGCCCGCATCCGTTTTGTCCCCCAACAAAATTTTAGCGGACAGACCAGTCTTACCTTCCGTGCCTGGGATCGCAGCAGCGGCATGAACGGCGATACAAATGTTAATGTAGCCATCAATGGCGAAGATACCGCATTTAGCAGCGCAACTGAGACCGCTACTTTAGATGTTCTCGCTAATAATGATCCTCCCCAATTAGATGCAAACGGCAGCTTGTCTGGGGGAGACTTTACGACCAGTTTCATTAGTGATGGTGGCGATGTCCAGATTGTCGCCAACGATGCAACATTAGTAGATGTTGATAACAGCGAGTTGGTTTCAGCAACAGTTACACTAATTAATCCTGAAAATGGTATTCTGGAAGGCTTAACGGCCGTTCCCATCTCCACCAGCGTTACTATAAATCCATATGACACAAACAGCGGTGAACTCAAAATTATAGGCAGTGCACCAGTTGCAGAATACCTCAATATTATAAAATCATTGGTTTATACCAATACCACATCCACATCCGAGTTAACCCCTGATAATCGCAAGATTGAATTTAGCCTTGATGATGGCGTCGATGTAAGCCCACTTGTGACCACCACAATCACTATGCAAGCTTTTAATGATGCGCCTGTTCTCAATCCCAATGCTAATCTGCACCTCATGCCCATCCCAGAAGACAGCATTGATACCACTGGCGAAACGATTGCAGCTATTATTGTAAACGCCGAGGAGACTCCAATTCAAGATGCTGATGAAAATCCACAATTCGGTTTTGCCATTATCAATGCTGCTAGTAATAACGGCAACTGGCAGTATAACTTAAACGGAGGTGACGAGTGGATTGATTTTGGCGAACTTTCTGATACGGCCGCAGTTTTATTAATCGACAGTGCGCGTTTGCGTTTTTTACCGCTCCCTGATTTTGACGGAGTGGAAGATTCCCTAACGATTCGTGCCTGGGATCGAACAACTGGTGCGAATGGAAGCAGCGGCGTCGATGTTTCTACAAATGGGGGCAACAGCGCGTTCAGTCAGGAAACGGCCGTCATAAAAATCAATATCACCCCTATCAATGATCCACCGGTATTAAACCTCCAAGAAGGATTAACGGCCGTATTCGTAGAAGACAGCGACCCTGTTGCTATCGCTGGACCTAGTCTGACATTAACCGACATTGACAACAACAAACTGAGTTCAGCTATTGTCCAGATTCAAAATCATTTGGATAATGAGCCTGATATGCTCACCTACACAAATGAACCAGGTATCAACGCCAGTTACAATGAAGAAACAGGCATTCTTACACTCACGGGCAATGCAAGCGTTGCAGCTTACCAATCAATTTTGCGCACAATCATGTATACCAACCATTCTGGCGATCCTGATCCGACAGATCGTATTATCACATTTTCTGCTAATGATGGGCAAAGTTTAAGCAATATTGTCACCAGCACTGTCAAAGTCGTAGCTGTCAATGATCGACCCCAAATCGATCTCAATGGCGGTGCTAATCCTGGCACAAATTTGAACACTTATTATGAAGCCGGCAGCAGCGCGTCTGTTCTGGCTCCAATGCTCGATTTACAAGATGTTGACAACACAACTTTAATTGGGGCTGTAATTGAAATCGACAATCGGCTTGATGGCTTAAACGAAAAATTATCGGTTAACACAGATAACACAAATATTACAGTTGCTAACAATAACAGTGGAAAAATCACCCTCAGTGGACAGGACAGTATCACCAAGTATGAACAAGTCCTACGCTCGATCACTTACCAAAATGGGCTGCAAAACCCCAATCGAACCAAACGCATCATCAGTTTTCAAGTCAGTGACAGTGAGGGTGAAAGTGAAACGGCCG
>JAGRDI010000498.1 GCA_020432765.1 Anaerolineales bacterium
AAGATATATCCTTTGATTTATCACTGATCGAGACCTATGGCTGTCAAGTGTACGCATTCGATCCAACGCCCAGATCAATTGCCTGGGTTAAGTCTCAAAATTTGCCGCCCGAATTCCACTTTTTTGCCTCTGGCATTGCGGCACATGATGGCGAGGTCACATTTAATCCGCCAATTAATCTCAATCATGTGTCTTACACCATGTTAGAACGACCAGAAACAGCCAAGAATGCGATTCAAGTGCCTGTTTTTCGGTTACAAACCATCTTGCAGCGCCTTAATCATAGGCGTCTTGATATTTTAAAGATGGATGTGGAAGGCGCAGAATATCAAGTAATTCAACAACTTTGTGAGTCTGATTTTGAGATTGGTCAATTGCTGGTTGAATTTCATCATCGTTTTGCAGCAGTGGGTTGGCAGCAAACGCAGACAGCTGTTCATGCGTTGCAGCAAAAAGGTTTTAAGACATTCTTTGTTTCGCCAACAGTGGAAGAGTTTTCATTTTTGGGAGATGGGTCATGATCAAGAGCCAGACACCGCGCATAACGTTTGGCATTATCTTACTGAATGGACGGCCGTTTATTCGTTACAATTTACGGGCGCTCTATCCCTTTGCGCATCAAATTATCGTCGTGGAAGGGGCTGCACCAGGCGCAGTGGAAAATGCAACCCCAGATGGACATTCTTTAGACGGGTCTCTGGCAGAATTATTTCGTTTCAAAGCTGAAGAAGACCCAGAGGGCAAACTTGAGATTGTTACCCGCGATGGGTTTTGGTCTGAAAAAGATGAAATGTCGCAGGCATATGCCCAGCGTGCAGCCGGCGATTATTTGTGGCAGGTGGATATTGACGAATTTTACCAACCGCAAGATATGCAGACGATTTTGGCGAAATTACACGCAGATCCAGCGATAACGGCCGTTTACTTCAAACAAATCAGCTTTTGGGGTGGTTTTGACTATGTAACTGATGGTTGGTATCTCCAGCAGCCGCAAGATGCAGGCCCCGGAATTATTCCAAGAGTTTTCAAGTGGCAGCCAGATTATTTGTATGCGGATCATCGCCCAGTGACAATTTTAGACGGAAACGGCCGCGATATTTGTCAAATACACCCGCTTAACGGCCGGGAATTGGCGCTTGAAGGCATCTTTATGTACCATTATTCGTTGCTTTTCCCCAAACAAGTCGCCGAAAAATCTGCTTATTATGCGCAAGCTGAGTGGGCAAAACGGGCAGGGTCAGAACGATGGGCTCAAGAAGTGTTTGGGGAGTTGAAACGGCCGTATCGCGTGCATAATGTTTATCAATATCCAAGTTGGCTCGAACGTTTTTCAGGCCAACATCCTCCTCAAATTGAAGCCATGCGTCAAGATATTCAGGATGGAAAGATTCAAATAGAACTACGTCCGACCACTGACATAGAACATCTATTGAATCAACCTGTTTACAAAATAGGGCGGGCAGGATTAAAGCTGATAAGCCCATTTGCTAGCTTTGCTGCCAAAGTGCGACGCCGGTGGCGGCAATGAAAGTCACCCATGTGAATGTTTCAGACAATAAAGGTGGTGCTGCCAGAGCTGCTTTGCGTCTGCACCAGGGACTTCAGCAGGCAGGAATTGACTCCTCAATGGTTGTGACCGAAAAGTATAGTGCGGATAAACAAATTATTGTGCCAGTTCATGACAGAATGGGTTATTTTGAACGTCGTCTCCATTATCGGCAGTTGTCAGCTCGCTTTTGGCGTTATTTCTCTACACGCCCAGATGGATTTGACCCATTTACACATTTGTCTACACCACGCAATCATTCCTTAGTGGAGCAATTGCCAAACACGGATATTATCAATTTGCATTGGATCGCCAATTTTGTAGACTTGCCAACCTTTTTCGCAAAAACCCCAGTTCCTATAGTATGGACTTTACATGATATGAATGCCTTTACTGGCGGCTGTCATTACACTTTAGGTTGTGAAAAATACCAAAATAGCTGTGGCGTTTGTCCCCAACTAGGCTCAAATGCAAGCTGGGATATATCACGGCAAATTTGGCTTGAAAAACAGGCGCAATACCGGTTGTTGCTAGACGGAAAGCTGCACATTGTCACACCCAGCTGCTGGCTCGCTGAGGAAGCACGACAAAGTCCGTTGTTAGGACAAATGCCCATCACTGTGATTCCTAATGGCTTGAATACAACTGTTTTCCAACCTCAAGACCAAATCGAGGCGCGTGAAAAGCTCGGAATTCCCGTTGCAAGCAAGGTTTTGCTTTTTTCGGCTGACTCGATTGTGTCACGTCGAAAAGGATTGCAATACCTCATTAATGCCTTACAAGATATTGATGGACAAACAGGCATCATGCTTGTTTCGTTGGGGGCTGGCAAAATAGCAAAAGCCCCCAAGCTGCCAATGATTAATTTAGGGCATTTGACTGATGCTGCGCAGATTGCTTTGGCTTACAGCGCCGCTGATTTGTTTGTCATTCCCTCATTGCAAGATAATTTGCCCAACACAGTATTGGAAGCCCTCGCTTGTGGTACGCCTGTGGTGGGGTTTGATGTGGGTGGCATATCTGATATGGTTCGTCCGGGCATTACAGGTGAATTGGTCCCGGTTAAAGATATTCGTCAATTGCGAGAGAGTATCCTGGCTTTAATAAATAACCCTCATAAGCGAGCAGAAATGGCATCAAATTGTCGCCAAATTGCCGTAACTGAGTATAGTTTGCATGTGCAAGCCATGCACTATATTCAGCTTTATCAACATTTGCTGCATCAAGAATCAACCTCTTGAAGAAAATTGCCCATATTGTTAATCCGGTGCTTGTGAAACCGACATCAGATTTATTTGTGGCTCAACCTATTACGTTTGAGTCGATGCGGATTGCACAACAGAAAGCGTCTGGGAATGTGGTTGTTGACTTGTTTGCCGTTGGTTATGCAGAAGATGCTCCTGTGATGCCTGCTGGTTTTCAGATATTGCCACAGTTAACCCGCTCGGTTTTTGACGTTGGCATTTTTCAGCAGCAGCGCAAACTACCATTGCTGAAAGATATCCTGGAACGTCTTTATGCAGGCAGCGAAGCGGATTTTTGCATTTATACGAATGTGGATATTGGTTTGCAACCAGATTTTTATTTGAAAGTTAATGAATTTATCGACCAGGGATTGGACGCATTTGTGATTAACCGGCGCACGATATCGAATGGGTATACACGATTGGATGAATTAGCCTTAATGTGGGCAGAAGTCGGTGAACCGCATCGTGGGTGGGATTGTTTTGTGTTTAGGCGTGATCTGATCCCCCATTTTGTGCTGGGCGATGTTTGTGTGGGGGCTACTCGGGTTGGTTTGGCTTTGTTGTCAAATTTGGTAGCCTACGGCCGTTCCTTCAAAGAATTCAAAGCTGAACAGCTAACTTTTCATATTGGGGATGAGCGCCAATGGCTTAATCCTGCTTTTGCGGATTATGATGCCCATAACACGCACGAACTTAAACAAATTTTAGCAACATTAGAAAGCACACAAGGGCCGTTCGGACGTGAAACGATTCCCGGTTCTTATGTATGGCGCACACGCACCTTTGGCCGGTTTTATGACTTGTGGGCACGTCATGTATATTTGCCACCGCGCCTATCCATATTTTTGAATCGTTTGTTGCGCGATTAGGTATAGTAATTTATGCGACTATTGTTTTTAACATCACGTTTGCCGTATCCACCTGACAGAGGGGATCGTTCACGTGTGTATCATTTTTTGCGTATACTTTCGGCAGAACATGAAATCACTTTAGTGACATTTAGTGCGTCTGAGAGTGAACGGCCGTATCTCATCCACTTGCAACCCTTTTGCAAACAAATCCATGTCATCGATTGGCCCTTATGGCGCTCTGTCGCAGCCGTAGCCACGAATGTCTGGCGGCGATTGCCTTTGCAGGTACTTTATTATCGCTCTGCAGCTATGGCAAAATTTGTGGATGCGTTGTTAAACACACAATCCTTTGACGCTGTTTATGTGCATCTTTTTCGTATGGCACCCTACCTCATAAACCACAAAAATCAGCACCGTATTTTGGATTTGACTGATGTAGTTTCAAATGAAATCGACCTATCATTGCCCTATCGGCCTTTTTTGTGGCGTTGGCTATATCGATTTGAGCTGCCGCGTATTCGCCAGTATGAAGCTGAAGTGGCTGCGCAGTTTGAGGAATGCTGGCTGATTGCACAGGCAGATCAGAAGACGTTAACGGCCGTTGCCCCCCAAGCCCACAGTTATGTTGTTCCCATTGGAGTCAAGATTCGGTCCGATCTGGCCGCAGCGACTGTATCACAGCCGCCCATATTGTTATTTGTCGGCAATATGAGCATCTTCCACAATGTTGATGCAGTCAACTATCTTGTTAAGCAGATTTTTCCGCTCGTACGCAGCTTTATGCCGGCGTGCCAACTGCATTTGGTCGGAGCGGGCGTATCGTCCAAAATTCGTGAGTTGGAATCAAGTCCAGGCGTCTCTGTGTCAGGCTTTGTGTCAGATTTGGATGTTGTCTATCGTGAAACGGCCGTTTTTGTGGCCCCTATGCGTTTTGCGGCTGGCCTGCAAACTAAGGTTTTAGATGCGATGGGTGCAGGTCTGCCCGTCGTCACCACGAGTTTAATCAATGCTGGTTTGGGCGCTATCCCGGAACAAGATTTGCTGCTGGCCGACGATGCCTCTGCTTGCGCAGCACAAATCAGCCGACTACTCAACGATAATCGCTTGAGAGAAAAAATTGGTCAAGCTGGCCGGAACTTTGTGCAGCTGCGCTTTAGTTGGGACGCTGTTGCTAAGCGTATGCACCAAATCGGGCAGCATCTCAGCACACAAAATGATTTGTAGGTGGGAACAATTGCGGGGACGCTGGCAGGAAATATCAAGTATGTTATGCTTGATTAAGTGATGGCAAATATATCCCTTTTTGAAGGAACACAATAGATGGATTCCAAACTCTCTCGTTTGTGTGACGGTCTTCTGGAAGCCGGTTGGCTCGTCGCGGTGATGGTTACCCCACTTTTTTTCAATATTCATTCTGATCGCGTCTTTGAACCGGATAAAATCGCACTCTTGCGTTCAATTGCTTTGTTCATGTCTGCTGTCTGGCTGGTGCGATTTATTGATCAACGTGGTTGGCAAAAGCTAACGACTCTGCGCTGGAACGGCCGCCATGCTTTTTGGCGCAAACCGCTGGTACTGCCTATATTAGCATTGGTAGCGATTTATTTGATCAGCACCCTGTTTTCGATTACACCGCGTGTGAGCTTTTTGGGCTCATATCAACGGCTGCAAGGTACTTATTCGACCCTCGCCTATATCGTTATATTTGCCGTTATGGCTGCGGATTTACATTTGCGATCACAGATTCGTCGTGTGGGAACGGCCGTTATCATTGCCTCTATCCCGGTCGCTTTTTATGGTCTTTTGCAACATTTTGGCCTTGATCCGCTGCCATGGGGCGGGGATGTCCAAGTGCGTGTCGCCAGCAGCATGGGCAACGCCATTTTCGTAGCAGCGTTTTTGATTATGGTAGTGCCCTTGACCCTGGCCCGCATTCTTGACGCCTTTACCAATATTCTCAGCGATGAAAATTTAGCATTTAGTGATGTTATCCGTTCCTCGATTTACATTTTTATCCTCGTCATTCAAATCATTACGATTTATTGGTCGGGCAGCCGCGGTCCTTTGATTGGTTTGGCTGTCGCCTTGTTTGCCTTTACTTTGATTCTATTGGTGTCTTTGCGCAATGTAAGTCGTGATCGCGGTGCCTTCAGTTGGCGCGACGGCGGTTTGGCAGTGTTGTTGGTGCTGCCGCCGATAATCGCATTGCTGATGAGTACGGTTGTCATACAACGATTCTCTGCCACAGTCGCCTTTGCCCTTTTTATCGGCATGGTTTTGTTTTCAGTTTTGTTGGTTTTTATCTTGCTTGCACTGCGCCGAGGTTGGCGTTGGCTGTGGCTGAGTTGGATTTTGTTGACTGTTTTTATGGCCGGCTGGTTACTGTTCTTCAACGTACCTACCGAACATTTACAAACAATGCGCACGATTCCAGGGGTCGGCAGTGTTGCGGAGACACAAATCGTTTGGAAAGAATTACCGACGATTGGTTCATACGGCCGTATGTTAGACCCTACCCAAACTGTTGGACGTGAAAAAAGTAACCGCGTGCGTGTATTGATTTGGGAAGGCGTGATCGATTTAATTAGCCCCCACACACCGCTTGAATTTCCAGATGGTCATGCGGATAGATTTAATTTTTTGCGTCCTTTGATTGGTTACGGTCCTGAGTCGATGTATGTCGCCTATAACCGTTATTATCCGGCTGAACTCGCAACTGTTGAAGCGCGTAATGCGTCGCCAGATCGCTCGCATAATGAAACCTTTGATGCCCTGGTGATCACCGGCTTGATTGGGTTTTTGGCCTGGCAAGCGTTATACGTGAGTGTGGTCTATTTTGGTTTCCGTTATTTAGGCGTGGTTGGCAGCAAACGTGATCGCAACCTTTTGATTGGGGCTTGGATTGGCGGAGCCGCGTTAGGCGCTTTGGTTAGTTTTACATTGTTTGACCCGGTATATTTGGGTGTCGCTGTCCCGACCGGCACGATTATTGGTCTGATTGTGTATCTGATTTATTATGCATTAATCGCGGATGGGAAGCAGCAGATAGACAGCACGGCAGACCTAAGCGATTTGCCATTTCAGGCAGATCGTTTGTTGATGTTGGCTTTGTTGGCGGCAGTTTTGGCTCATTATGTGGAAGTGCATTTTGGGATCGCCATCGTCGCTACGCGTCTATACTTTTTTGTTTTTGTGGCCATGATGTTTGTCATCAGTTACAAACTGCCGCAGCAGAAAGCCGCAGCCAGTGTGCCATTACCTGTGCAAAGTACTTCTGCTGCACCGCGCCGCAAGCGTGGCAAACGTAAAAGCGCTGCCCCACGCAAATCCACAACAAGCTCACAAGACGACGGAAAAGGTGTGATCTGGTTGTGGACAATGTTGCTGGCTGTGGTGGTGGGGACAATCGGATTTGCGTTTATTACATATTCATTGCCACCGGATAAAACTTTTGAAAGCGGTGCTGATCTCAGTGCTGGCGCCATTTTTTATCAAGCCTTGTTTTTGAATGCGAAAGAGGGTTTTATTGAATCACCTTTTATTTTTGTCATGCTGATTCTCACCTGGGTGTTAGGTGTATTAATCATCTTGAGTGAAATGGGTAAACATGGTGAACTGGTATTTCCTGATACTACGTACAAGGCAATAACGTCAACCCGTATTTATGTGGCAGTAGGGGCATTGGTTGCATGGGCGGTAATCAGTATCGGCTGGCGATTTGTGGCGGCAGCACCAACGAACAGCACAATGTTGTTGGGACACAGTTTGGCGACTTTGTGGGGAATACTTTGTTTGGCAGCGGCCGTTTACCTTCTAATCAACAAAACCAATGGACGATTAACGGCCGTTATGGTGGCTGCAGCGGGTCTGATATTAACACTGCCCATCATAATCGGCGGCGGCTGGGAATATGGTTTGCTAAACCTTGTCGTATGTGGGCTTGTTGTCTATTTGTTATGGGAAAATGCTTGGCGACCCATATTAGTGCCGCCACTTTTGATGGCGTTGTTCGCGTTGTTAATTGGACTGGCTTACACTTATTTTCAGGCTGTGCTGCTGCGTGAATCATTGTTGTACCTGATTTTTTACCAGGGTATTGGGCCGATTTCGACACTCTATTCGCTCTTTTTCCGTGTCACAGAGCAAATGTCAATCGAAGAAATCCGTGTAGCCGATGCTATGCAGGCGACACGCTTCCTCTCGACTTATTTTTGGTTTGTTTTCTCGATGTTATTTGTGGGTGGACTTGGCTTGAGCTGGTCTGCCGTGCGCCGCCAAAAAACGAGCGGGACGGCCGTTGCCTGGATTAGTTTTGCTGTGATTGGCTTATTGTCTATGCTGCTTATTGGCCAATCTAACCTGCGGCCCATTCAGGCAGATATGGTTTATAAGCGTGGTAAACCATTTGACGACCAGGCTTTTCGTCAGCAAGACCCAACCTCCTGGGAAGTTGCCATTGCAATTTATGAAAAAGCATTGGATATGGTTCCACTAGAGGATTTCTATTATTTATTCTTAGGGCGTGCCTATTTAGAGCGTGCAGGTTTAGAAACGGATTTGGAAAGTCAATCAGCCTTGTTGGAAGAGGCAGAAACTCGTTTATTGGATGCCCAGGCGATCAATCCATTAAATACCGATCACACGGCCAATCTTGCGCGTCTGAATACACGCACGATTTTAACCGCTCCAAATGATACCGAGCGTACCGAACGCTTGAATAAAGCTGAAGGTTACTACCAGGCGGCTTTGGCCCTTAGTCCACAAAATTCCATCATTCGTAATGAATATGCACGCTTGTTGTATGAACTTAAAGCGGATTGTGACGGCGCGATTGATATGTTCACAGAATCTTTGCAGATCGATCCCTTCTTTAGCGACAGCTATTTTACACTCGCTGATGTGTTGGTTGATTGTGCTGCGAAAGCTGACGACCCAGACGTACAACATGATTATTATGTAACGGCCGTTTCGGTTCTGAATGCAGGTTTAGAGCGCGAACCGAAGAACGCACGTGCCTGGCTGCAACTGGGTCAAATCAATCAGGCAATTGAAGCATACGAGGCTGCTCTGCAAGCATTTGATGCGGCGCGATTGAATGACACGGCCGGGCAGCTGCCGCTTTGGAATATTGATTTCTTAGAAGCCCTTGTGCATGAACAGATGGGCAATCTAGAGATGGCACGTGCCTTGGCTGAACAAGCTTTGGCGGCTGCACCGCCGGAGGCTGGCCCTCAAATTGAGGCGTTCCTGACTCAGATTGGTAATTAAATATGCGTGGCTTTTTGGCTGTTTTCGTGATTGCTCTAATGGTTACGGCCGTTTCCATTCCCTGGATCATGCGTTTTGCCTATTCTATCGGCTTTGTAGACGACCCGGCCGATCGTAAGCTCCACCGACAATCGATGCCCTTGTTAGGCGGCATTAGCATCATTTTCGGCGCAATCGGTACACTGCTGCTGGCTGTTTGGCTGATTTACGGTTACATGCCGCGTACAATCGCAGGTGTTGTGCTGGCTTCTTTTGTCGTCGCATTGATTGGCTTAGTAGACGATCGTTACGGATTGCCCGCCTGGGCAAAATTAGG
>JAGRDI010000499.1 GCA_020432765.1 Anaerolineales bacterium
CTACAAAGTGGACTATTGAAAACGATCTACGCAATACAACATACGCATTATTTGTGGTATTATTGTGAAAATTAGAGCAAATTAGAAGAAGGTCTAAACAGTATGGAGTTTCAAGTTCCTGCAATTTATTTCGTAGTCGCTGCCCCGCTAATTATTGTGGCTCTAACAGGCATGATTTTAATGATTATTGACCTGTTCGCCGAGGGTTTCCTTAAAAAGTGGGCACCGCTGCTCACCCTTATCGGGTTGGCACTTGCCTTTGTGCAAGTAGTTTCAGGTTGGAACCATCCGACGGCGACATTTACACCGGTTGGTGGTGATTCCATGTTGGTGGCGGATAATTTCGCTACCTTCCTGAACATCATCTTTCTATTGACCGGGATGATAACCGTCTTGATTTCGGTTAATTTTCTCAAACGTACCGGTTTAGATCGTCCCGAATTTTATATGCTCATGCTTTTCTCTTTGTTGGGCATGATGCTGATGGGCATGGCTAATGATTTAATCCTGATTTTCCTTGCCTTGGAACTACTTTCAATCCCCCTCTATATTATGGCTGGTATGGCTTGGCCGCGTCCTGATTCAGAAGAGTCAGCCATGAAATATTTCTTGCTGGGTGCCTTTTCATCGGCGATCTTTGTCTTTGGTATTGCTTTGATGTATGGAGCCACGGGTACGACGTCAATTCCTTCTATTGTAGAAGTGGGCAGTGAATCGGCTGGTCTGTTGTATGCGGGTATTGCGATGTTGTTGGTGGGATTTGGCTTCAAGATTGCGGCTGTTCCTTTCCAAATGTGGACGCCGGATGTGTATGATGGTGCACCAACGGCCGTCACTGCATTTATGTCTGTTGGAGCTAAAACGGCCGGCTTTGCAGCTTTGCTGCGAGTCTTGGTCGCTGCTTTGCCAGCCGCAAGTGATGCCTGGCTGCCGGCTATTGCCACCCTCGCGGCACTTACCTTAATTGTTGGTAATATCGCTGCGATTGTGCAGCAAAATATCAAGCGCATGTTGGGTTATTCTTCAATTGCGCATGCGGGTTATATTTTGATTGCTGTCGCCGCCAGTGCGACGGTTCCAGACGGGACGAGCGCGGCACTGTTTTATTTGTTTGCTTACCTCTTTACCAACCTCGGTGCTTTTGCCATTGTGATCGCCATGGAGAAAGAATTGGGGCAGGGTGTGATGCTCAACGATTATAAAGGTCTGGCAAAACGTAATCCTGGTATGGCTTTGGCAATGGCCTTTTTCATGTTATCCCTCACTGGAATACCATTGACAGG
Organism: Anaerolineales bacterium; assembly: GCA_020432765.1. Classification (GTDB taxonomy): domain Bacteria; phylum Chloroflexota; class Anaerolineae; order Promineifilales; family Promineifilaceae; genus JAACFF01. Next base: position 1,284 of record JAGRDI010000499.1, read on the forward strand.
TGGCTTTGCTGCTAAATTCTATGTTTTTAGCACTGCAATTGAGGCAGGTTTGACCTGGTTGACGATTATCGCAGTGATTGCCAGCGTGGTATCAGCATTTTACTATCTACGTGTGGTTTATTTGATGTATATGTATGCAGATGAATCTGCCGGTGAAGCGCAGTTCCATGCGGGGTGGCCATTGAGAACGGCCGTTATTGTCACTGCATTAACTACATTCTTTTTAGGAATCATGCCTGGTTGGGGCTGGGATTTTGCCCGTGATGCTGTTATCCAAACCGCGCAGACGATTGTGGCGGGTGGCTAGATAGCCTCACACTGAATAACCATTGCCGCTGTTTGCGGATGAGACTTTATGAGCAGCCTCTCTGGCATTAACTGGCCAGAGAGGTTTTTTGTTTTTCTCTGTTGTGATCACATCCAATGGAACACGCTTCGGGAAATGCAATTCCATTTCGGGGAAGGGTAAATCAATATTATGTTCTGCCAATGCGTTCCACAACATCACCTTAATGTCACTTTGCGTTTTGGGAATCAGAACCGGGTTATCTAACCAAACATTGAGTTGAAAAGAAGCCACGTTATTGCCATATTCCAGAAGAAAAACGGAAGGAGCCGGATCATTCAAAACGGCTTTATGCTGTACAGCAGTTTTGCGCATGAGTTGCATAACATAAGTAGGCTCAATATTACAATCCGTGTTGAGCATAATCGGAACACGCACTTGTTTATCTGAGCCGGTAAAGGTCTTGAAAGGTGACGTGAAAAAGCTCTGATTGGGAATCACCAATTCTACATTATTGAGTGTACGTAAAGTGGTTGAACGAATACTTAAATTATCTACGACACTCAACTGGCCATCCATCTCGATTACATCGCCTGGATGTAAAGAGCGTTCAAATAATAAATAAATACCACTCACAAAATTACTCAAAACCTCGCGCAATCCAAAACCAACGCCAACTGCCAATCCGCCAGTAATGGCTGCAACGGTAGTAGCATCCAAATTGAGAACATTGATAACAAATAATATCCCTAAAATGATGAGCGCATAACGGCCTAATGTCAAGACCGCTTTTGTGCCACCAGGGTCAAGCCGCGTGTATCTGATGCTTAGATTAAAGATTAAATCGTCGAGGCCATGCAATGTGTCGGTCCAAAAATAGAGACCGATTGTTGCCAGGAAAATTGCACCAACCGTAACTGGACTGTTAAAGGCGGTTGTTAACACGACTCCGCTGACCATACGCAAATCGGTTAAGTCACTCAATAATTCCAATAACAGCATTACAAGCAGTAACGGAATGAAAAGCCGGTAATGATAGCGGCGTACAATACGTGGATCGATGAAGTTATACAAGATAACAATAAAAACTTGGAAAAGCATGAATATCCACAAAACAAGTGTGAATTTAGCAAGCAATCCATCTATCCAGCCGAAGGTTGCAAACTGATTTTGGGCATATTGGAGACCAATTAAGCCTAAAACTGGAAAGGTAACAGCCTGGCAAACAGAAATTAAAAAGCTAAATGCTGATCCCAAAGCCCCGTTAAACCGCTTTCTGAGCAGCGTTTGTACCGGCTGCCAGAGCAGTTTCCATAGCAGGAAGCCAACTAATAAGGTGGCAACCAGTATGGTACAAATTGCAATTAGCTGAATCTGAACTTCAAAGCGGCCCAGATAAACTTGTAAGATGTTGAGAACATTCTTTAACGGTTCCATAGATCAATTCCCAATACTTCTATTTGTGTTTTGTGGCTAGGTTATAGTCGGCGGCTTCTTGGCTGAGTTGTTTGGCGGCATCTTCGGGTGTTAAAACGCCGGCTAATACTTGAACAAAAATTTCTGTGCCGGCTTCCTGTAAAAAATCTTCTATATCGACATGTGCCAGCGGAATGATTACTGCGGCTTCGCCTTGATCTTGTAGGACTGCGGCAGTTGGTGCCAATCTTGAATCGAAACTAACTTGGTGGTTGACAGGAATATGGCCTGATCCACTCAGTGCTAATAAACGTTGATGTGTACGGTTTGTCAGGAAACTTAACAGTTCAACGGATAGAGTTTCATTGGCTGTGACCTGGCTGATGGTCATGACCTCAAGTTCGAGGAAAGAGCCTGGTTGATCTTGCACACGGGGCAGCAGTGCAAGCCCAAGTTGATCCGGTGGTAGACTTTCCGCTAGAAAAGGGTAATCGGATGAGGAGCCTATCAAATAAGCGACTTCACCATCAATGAAAGATTGCAACAAGTCTGGGTAGTTGTTATTTAAGATGATGGTTGGCTCCTCACTGGCGCGTAAAAGCCAACTTAACCAATGGACGAAACCGTCATCTATGACGATGGCACCATTACCATCTAAAATCTTGCCATTGAAGGCGCTAATTCCCCAATAGGCGTCTCTGAAATCTGTCGGGATGGCGATTTTTTGTCCTGTTTTGGCTTCTTCTAACAATTCAAGCAGTGTTTCTGGTGCGGCATCAACAAATGCTTTGTTGTAATAGAGGACATCAGTATAGGCGGCAATGGGTAAGCCGTAGAGTGCGTCGTCAATACGCAACGCATCAACGGCCTGTGGGAGCAGCGCCTCAGTATCGATGTTATAGGGCATGAGGTCAGTGAGATGCCCTTTAGCGATAAGATTACGAATGACGTTTAGTTCAGCGCCAATGATGATGTCGGG
>JAGRDI010000500.1 GCA_020432765.1 Anaerolineales bacterium
CAAGCATTGGCAACCATCAATTAGTTTTTCTTTGATGACCAGATGTTTTATGACAGTGTGATATGCAGTTAATAAAAGGTTTTTTCCAAAGTTTCATCGATGCCGCACGAGCTTGGCTAGAAGACCGTGTTTCACTATATGCAGCCGCTATCGCTTATTATTTGGTCTTTTCTTTGGCGCCGCTCTTGGTCCTCGCCATCTCTATTGCCGGATTGGTTTTAGATGAGCAGCTAATTCAGAATGAGATCATTGCATTAGTCGAACAATACATTAAAACAGATGCAAGCCAGGAAATCGCCATATTTATCTTGGATATGATTGAAGGAGCCATGAATGGGTCTGCTTCCACTGGAATTATCAGTTTCATCATCTTGATTTTCGCGGCTTCCGGTATTTTTAACAAACTAAAAGGTGCCTTGGATTTAATCTTTGGCGTTATCCCACGCCCACAAGTGGGTATACAAGCGGCACTCATCACCATTCGCACCCGTGCTGTATCTTCGTTAATGGTTTTGCTAATGGGTGGCATTTTGATGATTATCATGATGCTCAACACGATTTTGAGTATCCTCAACAACCAGATCGCCACCTATTTCCCTTCCATAGCCGAAATCATTCCGTCGGTCAACACCTACATCATTCCAATCGTCATGGTGTTTCTGTTTACAATCCTTTTTAAGACACTGCCACATGCGATTATTTCCTGGTGGGACGTGTTGATTGGTGCGGCCGTTACCACCGTCCTGATTTTAATCGGCAATTACATCATCAACATCTACCTGCGATTTTCATCGACAGCCTCTGTTTATGGCGCAGCCGGCTCTCTGATTGTGATCTTAGCCTGGATTTATTACACAGCGCAAATCATGTTGTATGGTGCAGAGTTTACTAAATCGTTGGCTAATCGCATGGGACGACCGATCGTGCCTGCTGAGGATGGAATGTATTTAGCTGATCGTTTGCTAGAACGTAGTGAACTTGAAAATGGTCGCGAAGAGCTCGAATCAGAGCCAGAACCAGCCCTACCCTCGACTCCCTTTGGGAAATCTTTTGACGAACCCTACCAACAAACAACTGCGACAAACAGCCACCAACGCCGCAAGCAAGTCGCCACGGGCTTATTCGGTCTGGCAATTGGTTTATTCCTCGGTTTTATCAGTAGTCTAATAAGCGGAGGGGATGATTAATACACCATCAAGCTAAAACAAATCATCATTCGCATCGTCAATGCTGTAATTTTCCGGCAGGGTCGCTGCTCCAGCGCGTTTTTTCCCGGCTTTCATCTCTTGATAAAACTTTTCATCATAACGCCGCGAACGCACAGGTATAGGCATTTTGACACCCCAGCCAAGCAATAATACTTCTTCTTTTTCTTGCAAACGCGCCAACATGCCGCGCAGCTGTTCGCGCCCGGCCAGGCCAGTCAACACAGCTCGAATATCATCTTCGTCACCTAACCAGCCGGTAATGCGCGTGCCAAGCTGCGACATGACTTCATCGTCAATACCAGACGGCCGTTGATCCACAACCAGCAATGTCACGAAATATTTGCGCAGTTCACGTGCGATGATGCCAAACGCCGTTTGGCCGGTAAGCTGGGGATTGAGCAATTTATGCGCTTCTTCGACAGCAATCAGCAACGGTTTGGGAGGTGTGTCACCATGCGTCTTATGCTGTTCGGTTTTCATTACCCAATGATCGCGAATGCGGCGTGTCAGAATGTTTGAAACCAGCAGATAATCAAGATCGCTTTCAAATTCCCCAAAGCCAAGAATGACGTGACGGCCGTTTTCCAACTTATCCACAATCGTTGACACCGGATCACCAGCAGGTTTCTCGACCACATATGGCTTATCATAAACCAACTTCAACTTACGATGCAGCGCCTCGGCCGCCTTTTCATGAATGTTATTCTGGCGCGACCACGCCGCCACCGAATTGGCCGCCGGGAAAGTCTTGCCCGATTCCGGATCGATCTCTACCGCACCCGGCTCTAACTTCATGAATTGGGCAAACCAATCACGCTCAAATGCACGTTCCAAGGCGTTTAGCGTAACGGCCGATGTATCCGTCAAGTTTAATGAATCGGCCAACAAATTGATGTCACCCGGTGTGAAGTCGCGTAAAGCCAATTCCAATGTGAAATCGGGTGAATGGCCGCGCACCTTTGCACCTGCCCCCAAACCAGCCACCTGCACCTTTTGACCAAACATACTGCGTAAGCCGCGCACACGTTCATTGCGATCCGTATCTGAATCATCATACGCGTATTCATTGTGCATATCGAAAACCAGGGCTGCAGCCACATCTTCACGCATTAAACCGGCTAACACCATGCGTGTGAGGAAGCTTTTGCCGGTGCCGGTCGCGCCAAAAATACCGCTGGAACGTTTGACAAATTTGTCTAAATCCAACCGTACTGGATAACCTTGCTCGATTGTATGGCCAACCACAAACATACCTTTGCCATCTTTACCAAAGATTTGAGCCACATCAGCTTCGTCTGCCTGCCGCACTTCTGCATGGTGCGCCGGCACCGTTTTGACTGGTTTGGGACCCGGGTTTTCCTCACCGGTTTGTACACGTTGTTCCCAGGCATCACGCTGCGGATCAAGCGGGTCTGGTCCCATGTCCATCAGCAAAGTCGGATACATATTGAGGGTAGTGTACAGTGTTTTACCAAGAAGGGCTTGCTGGATGGCATGTTGCAAGCGGTCTGTTTTTTCATCGGCAAAACGGGGATCAGTAGCTCCAAGTTGCAGATCGGTGATCAAACCATAATAGCGCAGACGACCGCCTTCACAAACGATAAAACTGCCTTCCTGCACCTGGTCTGCGGGTACGGTCAAACGCACGCGAAATCCTTCTTTGAGACCGCCGCCAACGATATAACCGATGGATTCTTGCATAATTTCTCCAAACTCTCTCTAAAACTCTGTGTCTTCTGCGCTTTTCTCCGTGTAACTTCTACGTCGCTGGAGGTGTCAAAACGGGTGTCAGGTCGGGCAGCGCATCGCTGAGCGCTTCCATGGTAGGGATCAGAATATCGTAGCTGCTGCGTAGAAGTTCGATGAGTTCTTGCACAGCTTCTACTGCCCAGGCCACATCGTGACCGCGTAATTCATACATATTAACAATATGTGCGACAAGAAGTTGATCGACAGGCACGGCCGTTCCCACATTCCGCAAAATCAAACGCAAATAACCCAGGCGTTCACCATCACCAAAGCTACGTGGCGCTGTAAATGTACGAATTTCAGCCAAATCCTTTACCAACACAACCGGGTCGAGATTAAGCGGTGGACGTGGCGGCAAACCGTGTTGAATTTCATCCCCCGCTTTGTAGCCAACAGCCAAAATGCTCATTTCAATGGGCAGTAAACGGTTTTGGCGCTGGTCATTGATCACATTCACTGGTGGGTTTTCAGCCAATACCAGGCGGCGCACAAGGGGATCATCATCAATATTCATATTGTAGATCAGGCCATAGATCGCTTCGCGTGCTTCGACCGGCTGTGCTTTAACCAGACCACCAAATGCGGGGATGCTAAGCTGTCCCACACGACATCCAACCGCAAAACCAGTTGTCGATGCCCTTAACACACGTCCAATTTCAGGATTGCTCATATTCTACTCCTGGCGGCCCATGCCTAGTGACCTACTCCCTCATGGCGAGATTTCGCGCCACGCGCTAAACCTTTACTATCTTGTTTACCTGTAACGGTTGTGCTGATGCCATGCCGCTGCATCACAATATCGATCATAAAATTCAACTCCGACGCATCTTGGCGTCCGACAACAGCCATTTCGTCAGCGCGTGCTAAAACATAGGGATAATTGCCCAGGATGCGGCATTGGTCAATGATCAGCGCATGTACGGCCGTTACTGTCTCAGGAACGGCCGCAACCCATCTTGGAATGTCCACACGTACAATATCGTCACCTGCCAACCCTGGATTGAGGTAGAAAAAGCAGACCTCATTCATGGGATCAATTTCGGCAAAAAATTTATTGGGCTGCGACTCATAAATAAATAGTTTGCTGCGCTGTCCCGGTTCAAGCAAAATGCGGAACAGATCACGGTCGGCCAATCCTTGGGTGGCAATGCTCTTGCCAAGCTCTTTCCAGTTGAAGTTGGGTTCAGAAACGGCCGTTAGCGACCGCAGCAGCGTCATCACACCACGCGTGCCCGGCCGGTCAATATAACCTGCCAATAAAGCATCTGCCTCACGAATTTTTGTCATGGATCGACACCATGCACGCACAGCAGCATTGTCAACAAAGTCACTGCCGCCAATCGGCCAATAGAGCAGGCGCTGATCCACAATCGATAAAATCGGCAGTGCGCCATGACGATTTTCCCATGTTTTTCTGGCTAATGTGGCGATCTCTTCTTTGTCACGTTCAACACTCACTTTGCCACTGTCAGAAATAAAATCATCATCGCCGGGGTCTTCTTGAGGATAAAAAATTTGGGGTTCAGAAAAAACAGTAGGTGCCGTTGGACTGCCATGCGGATAAATGATGCCGCCCACATTGATCAAGTAATACAGATGGGCAGCATGGCGATCCGGCATGATCTGTGAGCCGTCGGTGGCAATGATGGTAGCAGCGGTTGGTGGAAATGGGGGAGAAACGGCCGTGTTCAAAGTTTCGTCATGGTCATACGGCCGTGCCGACCGATAAAACTTCTCGTCAGATCGTTTTGCAGCCGCAGTCAAGGCATTTTCAATCGCATCCCAATCGTGAGCATATTGCTTAATCGTTTGCAATGACTCTTCAATACGTGCTTCGCGCAGCTTGCTGCGCTGTGCCGTCGCCAACGCCATGTTTTCTAAATCAGGTGTGAGTTTTTCAAATTCCAGAGTCATGGAACCTCATTAAAATGCGTGAAACGTGAATTGCCCAAAGTGTAGCACAGATGAGCTAGATACGCGAGTATAATCCCTCGGCAATGAAGGGAGCCAATGCGTAAGCAACGCCAATTGCAAATGTATCCTGACGCATCACCAAGCCAGCGGTCAAAGCACCGACAGCACCCCCTTTTTGTTTGATGTTTTCCTCGTTAAGCATATCATCCATGACATCGCCGAGTTCTTCACCAGCTACAACACGTTGCGCGATATGTTCAGGGAGCGGCAGACGTGCGGCACCACCTATACCGGTACGGCCGTTGCCATCGACCACGACAACCCAACCCATCAGTACCAAGCCGAACGGTTCTTGATTAACGCCCCCTTCCAGACCAAAACCAAGATCAGCCTTTGCGGTCGTCAGAGCAGCACGTGCACGATTTTTGGCTCCGGTCAAAGTTTCAGCATCACTCATCGGCATTGCACTGACACCGGAAGGCACATCAAGCGCGACAACTTCAGCATTGGGCCATGTGCGCATAACCATGGTGCGCACAGCAGCGACCTTTACGGGGTTTTTAGATCCAACAGCGATTTTCATTAGCCGATGTCGATTTTTGTTACAGCTTCAATATCGACATTTTCGTCGCTGCCTAAAACCGTGCTTATAGCCATCTGCGCGACCTGGAAAAACGCTTGTAAATCATTGATGCGTTCCAGATAATAGACTGCTAATTCGCGTTCCTCGGGGGTTAACTCATTTTCGGCCGATTTGAGCCTTTCGACACTGTCGGTGAGCACATCAAGCGCCAATTGCACCTCGCGTTGTTCACGACTGCCCAATACATTGCGGATAACCTGCCATAAATCAGATTCGGCACGGTAATATTTTTTGCGTTTGCCGCGCATCCACACTTCTTTGGCCATGCCCCAACGCTCTAACGCACGCATATTCATGCTCACAGAGCCTTTACTGATTTGCAACTCACTGGCAAGTGCATCCAGTGAGAGCGCCTCTGGGCTTAGTAACAAGGTGCCATATAAACGCCCCATGACTTCGCTAAATCCAAAAAAGCGGGCCAAACGCCCCACGCCAGCTACAGTACTATCGTTGACATTTCCTAAAGCTTCATGCATAAATCAACCCTACGTTCAAAACGTTTTGAATGTTATGTGTTTGACAAATTTTAGCACTAATTTTCGATTTAGGGAAAATTTAACTGCGGTTCTTTTTTTGCCACGGATTACCGTGAGTTTTCACGGATTTGGATTTACGAGGAAGGAATTTGTAAGTCGAAGTGGTTTAATGGGCCGTGTCCCTGGCCGAGCTGCCAGTTGTAGGCATTTTGCAGGGCGGTTTGGGTAACTTTTTGGGCTTTTTGGATGGCGGTTAGCATGGAATCGCCTTTGGCAAGAAAGGCACAAATTGCAGCGGAGAGGGTGTCGCCGCTGCCGTGGCGGTTTTCAGTTTCGATATAGGGCATGGGCAACGGCCGTATCTCCCCATCCTGCGCAAACCAATCCACAACCCTGTCCCCCTCTCGCCAGCCAGTGACAAGAATGTTTTTTGTGCCGAGATCGTGAAGTTTGGTTACGGCCGTTCTCAATCCATTTACTGAACCTAAACTGCCCATTTCTACCCCGGCCAACAACGCTAATTCAGGCAAATTAGGTGTTAGCAGCGTCGCCAAAGGCAACAAATTTAAGCGGTAAGCATCCAATACTGCTGTCGCAAACATCGCCGCACCTTTGTGGGTTACCAAAACAGGATCAATGAGGATGTGGGGCAGATCAAATTCAATAAGCGCAGCGGCTACCGCCGCAATTATCGCAGATTGTCCCAGGAAGCCAGTTTTAACGGCCGTTGCGCCATAATCGGCCAGAACAGTTTCTATTTGTTGGTTTACGAACGCTGGGGGCAGGAAGTACACGGCCGTTACAGTTAAACTATTCTGGGCAGTAACGGCCGTTAACGCGCTCATCCCATACACCCCCAATCCCGTCCAAGTCTTCAAATCCGCCTGCACGCCAGCCGCCCCGCCGCTGTCAGAGCCACCAATTGTCAAAACTTTCACCGGTTCTTTTGATGCCATTTAGGTAATCCAAAAACAAAAAAACGTAAAGCATAAAATGGTTTTTATGCTTTACGTTTCACAATCACGTTTGCAAGTTACGCAATACGGAATATTTTTTACATATTAGCGACAATCGCGTCGGCATATTCCGAACAACTCAGTTTTGTCGCCCCCTGGATCTGGCGATGTAAGTCATAAGTAACATTTTTATCTTCAATTGTCTTTGTCATCGCAGAAACAACCAGGTCGGCTGCTTCCTGCCAACCCATATACTCTAACATCATCACACCGCTCAAAATCAGACTGCTAGGATTGACCATATCTTTACCGGCATATTTGGGTGCTGTGCCATGTGTCGCTTCAAATAAAGCCACGCCATCACCGATATTGCCACCCGGAGCCATACCCAAGCCACCAACTTGTGCTGCTGCGGCGTCACTCATATAGTCACCATTCAAATTCAAAGTAGCGATAACGCTGTATTCATTTGTACGTGTGAGTAGTTGCTGCAACATATTGTCGGCTATGCGATCTTTAATCACAATGATACCTTCTGGAGCAATGCCATTATATTCATACCACAGTTCGTCCTCAGTAATGGTTACATCACCAAATTCATCTGCAGCCACTTCATAGCCCCAATTTTTGAAGGCCCCTTCGGTGAATTTCATGATATTGCCTTTATGTACCAAGGTTACGCTGGGAAGTTGATGCGTAATGGCATATTCAATGGCCTGGCGTACCAAACGTTTGGTACCAAATTCACTGACTGGCTTAATGCCAATCGCGGAATGTTCGCGCACTTGCTTACCCAATGTGTCATTCATGAATTTGATGATCGCCTCAGCTCCTTCAGAGCCAGCCTCCCACTCCACACCAGAATAAACATCTTCCGTATTTTCGCGGAAAATGACGATATTCATTTTGTCTGGGTAACGCATCGGGCTGGGTGTGCCGGAAATGTAACGCACTGGACGCACACAGGCATAGAGGTCTAAAACTTGGCGCAAGGTCACGTTCAAACTGCGGAAGCCACCACCGATGGGTGTCGTCAGCGGCCCTTTGATGCCCACAAGATATTCACGCATGGCATCAAATGTCTCTTCCGGCATAAAGTTGCCATCATATAGCTCAGCGGCTTTTTCACCAGAGTAAATTTCCATCCATGATATTTTTCGCTGTCCGGCATAAGCTTTTTCAACCGCGGCATCCCAAACGACTATTGAGGCTGGGGTAATATCTACACCAATGCCATCACCTTCAATAAAAGTCACGATAGGGTTGTCGGGCACTTGTAATTCGCCATCGACGAACGTTATTTTTTCACCTGCAGGTACGTTGATATTTTGATAGGCCATAATCTCATTTTCTCCTAAAATTAAAAGGTTGGAATTGAAAGTTGTAAAGCGCCTGCCCACACAGGCGAAATTTATTTGGGGGTTTGCACAAAGATAAACCACAAATAATGATTTTATATAAAATTGCAGTTTGCCCAATGGGAATTATACCCGCATTTTGTTTTCTGGGGAATAAATTAATCAAAAGACTAGTGAAACGGCCGTTTCACTGCACATAAATCCTGTGTCCACATAAGACAATCCTTATCAAACCTGTCCCTATTTTTGGTTTTTGGTAAAGTTTGTCTTTATCCCTAAGCGTAGGAGGAAGAGATGAAAATACGCACTTTATTACTTTTTGTATTAATAGTTACCGCTTTGGGGCTGGCAGCATGTGAAAATTTGACACCAGAAGAAGTTACGGCTGTTGCCTCAACTGTCGAAAATATGTCTCCATCCCAAATGGCTGGCGTCGTCGCCACTATCCAAAATTTACCCGCAGAAGAAGCTGCTGCTTTAGAGCAAGCGGCTTCAAATTTACAGTTAGAACCAGCCCAGGTTACCGCCGCTGTCGGAACCGTGCAAGCATCCATCGCTACAGCAACGGCCGTTGGTCAGGCAGTTGCCTCAGGTGAACGTGTCAACGCCACCCAATCACCCGACATCGCTCCCAAAATTATCTACTTCTTCGCCTCAGCACCATCGGCGGCTTCCATTGAAAATGGGGTACGCTACCATTTGAATTGGACAACCGAAAATTCTAATCGCGTCGAGATATTTGGCAATGTCATGTCTGATCCGGCCCAGGGCAGTTGGCCAGTCTATAATGAATCTGACAACTGGGTTTTGTGGGCCGCCAATGATCAGGTTTGGGTTGAACAAGCTCTGCATGTGGTTCCCGACTCCGATGCCGGCGGTTCGTTGCAAGATGTGACAGTAGATAGCACTACCATTAC
>JAGRDI010000501.1 GCA_020432765.1 Anaerolineales bacterium
GGCAGGTGGTTGGCGGCAATGTCTTGCTCCACAAGCTGCACGATCATCTGCAAATTGTGCTGCGAAATGTCCATTAGATGAAAGGTGGTGTTTGCCAGTTCGGGCACGGCCACAATATCGTGCATCAATTTGCGCGTGAAGCCAATAGACCCGGCACCGATGATGGCAATTTTTATCGACATACTTTTACTCCAATCACGATCGTTGCACCTGTTATTCGTCGTTCCCGCGCATGCTTGAATCCACGCTGGTGTGCAAAATGGATACCTGCCTGCGCGGGTGAAATACCAACTCTAATGAGGTTGCATTTTGTAAAGATAGAACTCTTTTTTGCATCAGTTACCACCTAAATTGGTTTGACGATAATGAGGTGATTCTTGTTTTCTGGGGATTGTAATTGATTACGCAACGGCCGTCCAAAACCGGGCGCTTCAATCGCAAACAAGTCGCCGGGTTGGGTGGTGATGCCATCGGCGAAGCTGAGTGTGCCTGTGCCGAAAAAGTGGACATGCACGTCGCCGGGCCGGCGGAATTCGTCGTATTTGAAGTGGTGGTGCTCCAGACTGGCGATGTGGTAGGACATGTTCGTCTCGCCGGTCAGAAACGGCCGTTGCCACAAAACAGCATCATCCCGCCAGATACGCACCGTGCCGCGAATGTCTTCTGGTAGCTCACCAAGCAGCAGCTCGGGACCAAAGGAACACGGCCGTAATTTGGAGTGCGCCAGATACAGATAATTTTGCTTTTCCATCACATGGTCGGAAAATTCATTGCCCAGGGCAAATCCCACGCGCAGGACATGGCCGGCATCGCCAATGACGTACAGGCCGACGACTTCTGGCTCTTCGCCGCCATCGAGGGCAAAGGCAGGCATAGGCAATGCTTGCTCCGGGGCGATGACGCAACGGCCGTTCCCCTTGTAAAACCACTCCGGCTGGACGCTGATTTCGCCCTGCGGCGGCTTGCCCCCTTCCAGCCCCCATTGAAACATGCGCATCGAATCGGTGACGGGTTTATCCGTTTGTGCCTGCGTTTGCTGATGCATGTCATCGCGGGCTTTGGCACTGCCCAGGTGCGTCAGGCCGGTTCCAGTGACCAGACAGTGTGCCGGGTCGGGATGGTCCAGCGGGGGCAGGAGGCGCTTTTGCTGGATGATGGCTTCGTAATCTACTTGCACTGAGCCTGTCGAAGTGACGGCGTCCCCACCCAAATTCGCCTGCACCAACGACGCCAAATCAGTCTGCGCCCGATCCGCAGCCAGTGCCAGTGCATAAACAGAATCGAACCCCGTCACGATTTGTAAACCTACTTCATCTTCCGCAACGACCCCGACGCATCGCTGCCCGTCTTCAGCCAAAAATTGTACCAGGCGCATGTTTCTACTCCTTATTTGGGTTTTGGTAATTATACTTGGGGTTTTTGTTTTGTCGGGAATAGGTGATGGGAGGGAACGGCCGTTTTCTACATTTTTTCTCTCATCTGGTAAATAAAAGCGAAAGTGTGATAGTATCTTGTCTATGGAACAAACACCATCATATACAACTCCTTGGCAATCAAGATCCCAACTGTCTGTAACTCATGCTGCTCACCAATATCGAACAGAAGCGTATCAAGCAGTTGGGGATGATTCTCGTTCCGAGCATGGTCAGTTTTTCACACCACCACCAATAGCACATATGATGGCTACCTTGTTTAAAAATCTCCCGTCTCAAATCAGACTACTGGATGCGGGTGCGGGAGTGGGAACCTTAACGGCATCATTTATTGATGAGATTATTAGTCGAGAACAGTTGCCAGAAAAAATTACTGTTACTGTTTTCGAACAAGAACTAGAATTTCAGCCTTATTTAAAAGAAACCCTAGATAAATGTTGCCAAGCATGTGAGAGTGTAGGAATTTTATTCTCTAGTACCATCAGAGCAGAAGATTTTGTGAGTGCAGCCAGTGCGATGCTCCGCCCCCGCCTTTTTGAAAGCCAAACACAACGGTTTAATTGTGCTATCTTGAACCCGCCATACAAAAAAATTCATAGTCAATCGGCATATCGTAGACGTTTACGAGAAGCTGGCATTGAGACTGGAAATCTTTATACGGCGTTCCTGGCACTTGTGGCAAATATACTTGAACCGGAGGGGCAGATGGTAGCAATCACCCCTCGTAGTTTCTGTAATGGCCTATATTACAAGGCATTTCGGAAGTTATTCGATTCACAAATGGCTTTTCAATATATACATTTGTTTGAATCGCGAGATGAAGCGTTTGCAGGCGATGATGTTCTCCAGGAAAATATTATTTTTCATGCTGTTAAAACACGTGACAAACAAGATGTAACAATTACAAGCTCACAAAACCCACTTGAGGATATTCGTGTCCATCGCTCGATTTCTTATTCGCGTGTCATTAACCCTGATGATCCAAACCTCTTTATCCATATTACAGCTAGCGATCTTGAGCAGAACATTGCAGATCGTATGAAACATTTTCCTTGTACATTAATAGATTTAGGTTTGGACGTATCAACAGGGCGTGTTGTTGATTTTCGGGCAAAATCTTTTCTGCGCCAAATTCCAGAAAAAGGAACAGTTCCGTTGATATATCCTCATCATATGAAGGATGGTTTTATTGGTTGGCCAGACCTCAATCATCGTAAGCCAAATGCGATTTTAGATAGCCAGGAAACAAAGAAATTTTTATTACCCACTGGTTACTATGTTGTTGTCCGCCGGTTCTCTTCTAAAGAGGAGACTAAACGAATTAATGCAGTTGTTTATAATCCGCAACAAGTTGGGAATACGGCCGTTGCATTTGAAAATCATGTTAATGTCTTCCACGCTTGGAATAAAGGAATAGCCCCGAATTTAGCAAAAGGATTGGCAATTTACCTTAACTCAACCTTGTTAGATACATATTTTCGTCAGTTTAATGGGCACACTCAAGTCAACGCAACAGATCTGAGATCTCTTTTATATCCACGCCGTGTAACGCTTGAAGAATGGGGGCAAACCTATCATGATCTATTTCCCTCTCAACAAACGATTGACAACCTGATAGAAGCGGAGTTACAAAATATGTCTGATTTAGAAACGCCCGATCCTGTAGCTGCAAAAAAACGGGTAGATGAAGCATTAAATATTCTTGATTTACTTGGCCTACCCAAAGCACAACAAAACGAACGCTCAGCTATGACGCTCTTGGCATTATTAGATTTACCACCTCATCTGGCATGGTCTTCTGCAAGTACACCAATGCTTGGAATTACCCCCATTATGGAATTTATTCGTGAACACTATGGCGTTGATTATGCACCTAATACTAGAGAGACTATTCGCCGACAAACAGTTCATCAATTTGTTCAAGCAGCACTGGTAGTTGAAAATCCAGATGACCCATCACGACCTGTAAACAGTCCTAAATGGTGCTACCAAATTGAGCCTGCTGCTTATAATTTATTGCATCAGTATGGTGAACCTGAATGGGAAACGCTACTTGCTGAATATTTGGAAACATCAATCACATTAAAAGAGCGTTATGCTCGGCAACGAACATTGAATCAAGTTCCTGTACAAGTTTCTGACGGCGAAGAAATTACGTTGTCATCAGGCAAACACAGCATCTTGATGAAACAAATCATAGAGGATTTTGCACCTAGATTTGTTCCAGGTGGGAGATTGGTTTATGTAGGAGATACTGGAGATAAATGGGGTTATTTTGATGAGGTATTACTTGCTTATTTGGGCGTAACAATTGATCTTCATGGGAAAATGCCAGATGTCATAATTTATGATTCGACAAAGGATTGGCTGTTACTCATTGAAGCGGTCACTAGTCATGGGCCAGTGAATCCCAAACGGCGGATTGAACTAGAAGAACTGTTTTCGCCTGTTCGAAACAAAATCGTTTATGTGACAGCCTTCCCCACAAGAAGCGAATTGTCTCGCCACCTTGCTGATATATCATGGGAAACCGAAGTATGGATAGCTAATAATCCAAACCATTTAATCCACTTTGATGGTATTCGTTTCTTGGGGCCATATGGTTCAGAAGATTAACGCAATTTTCTGGTTAATTGTGTTGGTTTTGTTAACTTTCCAGATCAAAGCAACTGTCCCCCCTAATATCAATCCACTCAATATTTGACATAACTTGCATGGCTGGAACCTAAAGGCCAATAAAGCAAACCTCCCTATAAACGGCCGTAGCAAACAAAAAGGGAGCATACGTCGATGCTCCCTTTGCTTTTAAGATATTGCACTGTTTATCCAACTTTTTCAACCAGGCGCTCGCCAGCGCTGCGGGTTTGGCTCACCGTCCTCATACACATTCATAAAAGCAAATTCCACGCTGAGCACAAATAAAATGTAACGCTCAGCCGGGTCATAAGGTGCTGCCGCCACAGCCTCGGCACGCCGCTCCGGGTCCTGCACCAACTGAGCCTGTCCGCGCACATAAAATTCACCTTTCCCGCCGTTTGAATCTTCCACGGCACAGTGCAGCGTATAACGCGGGTCACGCTGTAAATCCTTGCCCTTGGGCGAAGTCGGTTCCATAAACAGGAACAACTGCTCTCCCAGAATTGGCGTCACCGGATGCACCCGTGGGCCGCCATCCGCACGTACCGTTCCCAGATAAGCAACCCGGTCATCGCCCAGACGTTTGCTGCCAAAGGCGGCCAGTTCCGGCGCCTGCTTTGAAAATACTGCCCAACCTGCCATTGCTCTTGCTGCTCCTTTTGCTTTATACGTACCGACTGGTGATCGACTGTTTGGCTTGCTGCAACTCGGCAGGCGTACCGGCAAATATCACCTGCCCGCCCTTGCTGCCGCCTTCCGGTCCCAGGTCAATCACCCAATCCGCATTACGTATCACGTCCATGTTGTGCTCAATCACAATCACGGTGTTGCCGCCGTTCACCAGCTTATTCATCACTTCCAGCAGGTGCGCCGTATCCGCCTTGTGCAGGCCGGTCGTCGGCTCGTCCATCACATAGATGCTGCCTTTCTTGCGCAGTTCGCTGGACAGCTTGATACGCTGGCACTCGCCGCCGGAAAGCGTGTCCAGCGGCTGGCCCAGCGTCAGATAGTCCAGGCCGACATCACTCATGGTTTGCAGGGTGCGCGTCACTTCCGGGATGGTGAAGAAATCCAGCGCCTGCCGCACGGTCATGTCCAGGACATCGACAATCGTTTTGCCATCCAGCGTGTAAGCCAGCACCTCATCCTTGAAGCGCTTGCCGCCGCACACTTCGCAGGGCGATTTCACCCGTTCAA
>JAGRDI010000502.1:0-725 GCA_020432765.1 Anaerolineales bacterium
ATCGGGTTCTTGATCAGTCTACAGCTTCGATACAGTGAAACAACACATCAACCAATCGTAAACGACCCGCAAAAACCTAAACAAGGAATCGGCGATTTGCTAAAAAATCCGCATTGGCTGTTTTTTCTGGCGATTGCCTTTCTTGGCGGGTTATCCATGGCGGCTTCCAACACCTATTTTTTCCCTTTCATGAAAGAGATCGGTGCCACTGAAGCGACAATGGGTCTCACCTTGACAATTGGCACCATTGCAGAGATTCCCGTCCTGCTTTTTGCCAACGTCTTCATCAAACGTTTCAAAGCGTATGGCGTGCTGATCTTGTCAACAGCATTCACGGGGACGCGATTTATCCTCTTTGCCTTGGCAGGCGATCCCGCTCTGGTGATGATCATTCAAGTCTTAAACGGGTTTACATTTCCCCTTTTATCGGTGGCAGGAGTTTCCTATGCTGATCAAAATGCACCAGAAGCGTTACGGGCAACTGCGCAGGGTTTGTTTAATGCCGCGTTGATGGGGGTAGGCGTGGCCGTTGGCGGATTTATTGGTGGTTTATTGCTGGACAAAATTGGTGCGCAGGGGTTATATATGACAATGGGCATCACGGTATTGTTAGGTTTAGCAGTGGTGACATTTTTGCACAGCAAATTTTCTCCGGAAAAATTGACGCCCTCCCATGAGAATTAATTATTACCTCTTTCGGACGAGACCTGATCACATGGAAATGG
>JAGRDI010000502.1:775-1532 GCA_020432765.1 Anaerolineales bacterium
AACAATAAACCAATTTGTAACTGTATAGGTGTTTGTCAAAATCTAGGCATAGCGGCGGCTCAGCGGCTCGACTGAGCTTACCGAACGTCCTGTCGAAGCCAAAGCGGTGCGAGTGACCCGTCTTCGTCTTCGACAAGCCTCTTGACAGGCCTCTCGACAGGCTCGAGGGCCGCTCAGGCTGCGGCTACGTGTATAGTTGCACCAATTTTAAAGTTCCCCTTGACTTGGAGTTAACTCTAGGTGGTACAATGTGTTTGGAGGTGACCGAATGAGGATCTCAGAAGTAAGTGAACAATCAGGTATGTCGGCAGATACACTGCGCTACTATGAGCGTATTGGCCTCATCCCGCCTGTCAATCGAAATGGAAGCGGCATCAGAGATTACAACGACATGGATATGAAGCGCGTTGAGTTTATCAGGTGCATGAGGAATGCCGGACTTTCTATTGAAGTATTGTCTGAATATGTCGAACTGGTGCAGCAAGGTGACGAGACCATCGAAGCCAGACAAGAAATCTTAAAAGAGCAGCGCAAGCAGCTTGCCGCCAAAATTGAAGAAATGCAAGAAACATTGGATTTGCTGGATTATAAAATTGACGTGTATGAAAACGCTGTGTTGAAGAAAGAGCAAGAAATCATTCAATTAGAGGAGTAGTACTATGTTACAAAATAATTTCAGCAAACGAGCCGGCGCCCGAGCTTGTCGAAGGCATAGGCGGCTTGGGCAAACAAACCGCTTTGGCTTCGACAGGACGTT
>JAGRDI010000503.1 GCA_020432765.1 Anaerolineales bacterium
CCTGCTGCTCGTCGACAGAAATGCTACGCACTCAGCATGGTAAGTACATCATTTTTGCAGTAAAATGCGCTTCCAATGCAATTGGTCAATGTTTTACCCAACGCCTTACTCGTTTTTTTAACGCCTGACATACAACGAAAGTCCGCCAATCCTTCCTTTGCCTTTTGTTCCCATCAAAATTTATCGCTGCCGTATCTGAAGGTCCACGAACAGTTGGCCTTAACCTGCTCGCTTTGGGGTCAAACATATCCTCCAGGCATCTTGCACGGTATCGATTTCATACAGGAAGCGGATCTTCCGTTACACAAATTGACCATGATGCAGAGCCGCCTACTTAACTATCAATTGGCTTTGATTCCGAATCCTGAACTGTTATTGATTGATGATCTGGTAAAGGGTTTGAGCCTGCGGGCACGCCATGATTTATTGGAATTTATTAATAGGTCGGCCGTTTCGCAGCAACGAACTATCATTTACGCCACAAATGATCTGACTATTTTGCAAACGCTAAAAGCCAACTCCATTTGGGGTCGTGGAGAGCAACACACATGGTGTAAATGGCCGGAAGCGATTACCAATTCTGCAGTTTATCAGGCAGCAGCTTTTGAATTCGTTTTTGTTACATCACAACAGGCTGAGCAGTTTCATCAGAAGTTACAACAATACCCAAATCATTTCGGATTAGTTAATGATTTTCAGCCGGGGCATGTAGGAAACCGAATCAAGATACAGGTTAACCATCCTGATCGACTTGTTGATCTGATCTTGGCTGCAGGAAATGCATTGATAGACTTCCAAATCCACCCAATACATCCGCACGAACTGCCTAAACTTCGTTCGCTTGATCCTTGTGAACTTGCTTTACCTGATTATTACAATGGCGATTTAATCCCACCCGCAAGGATAACCTTGTCCTTAACTCAAAAATGGCGGGCGTTGTGGCAAATCGGCCGTTCTGAATGGCGCAGGCATTTTCGCGGCTTTTGGAAAATTGGCAATCTGTTATTTTCATCAATTTTCACCTTGCTCTTTTTGCTAATATTCAGCTCAAGTTTGCAACAAGCAGCACAGATCGATCTGGCTTTAGCAGCCGGTGCCATGTTGGCGGCAGCGGCCACCATGAGCGTTGTTTGGGGCGTGGAAGGCTTGAATTGGATGACAAGCGCGGTTATCCATTTTCAGGCTGATCGTGCTGAAGTGAGAACACGGCCGTATACAAACATCTCCTTGCCTCCCCTACTGCCCTTTGATTTCTCTCCACTTGGCAGAAAAGGTTTATTAACCGGCCTGCTGCTTGGTCACAGTGCTACCGCGATCACACATGCGGCTCTGTTTTGGATATTTTGGATTATGCTTTTTCCTAACCCTGTGTTTCTGATTATTTCGTGCGGCTTTTGGCTGCTTTTGGCCGGCGCCGCTTGGGCACTCGCTCTATTTTTAGGCCGTTTTGCGCACACATCCGAAGGTTATCTTCTTTTAGGCATCCTGGCTTATGCAGGCATTTTAACAACGACTGCAGCACTGATATCCACACCTGCAGCAGTAGAACCTTTTACCTGGTTTTGGCCCTTCACAGGCTACATCGTAGCTTTTTCCGCTTTATCTTCTGATTATGTAAATATGAATAGGGTATTTTGGCCCCTAACGGTCGCTACAGTAGCGACAACTATTATCTGGTGGACCGCGGCACGTTATTTTCTGAACAAGCCTCCAATCATAAATTTGGAGGATAACGAATGACGCAAGAATTGGTGCAGAAATGAGGCGAACATTGCCCGTGATTTTACAATTTCGGCAGCAGACGATCAGCCTGCGACATAGTGGGTCTACAGAACAATATCAAGTAGAAATTATCCAGGCACCTGGGCGCGGTTGGGGTGGGCCAATGTTAGGTGCTGGCATTGATGCAACCCACTTACAAACTGTCCGCAAAACCTATCGCGGGTTCCTTGCCAGACAACAAACGGGTGACAGTAAAGCCGGCGAGTGGACCTTACATCCTTTGCGCCTGCTAGGTAACAAATTGTTTCAAGCATTGCCGCAAACGGTGCAGGCACGTTTACAAGAAGCGCAAGCTATAGCCCAGGAACAGACTTTTAATCTAACCATTACCTTGATCTTTGAACCTTCTGCGCTCACATTGGTAGATTTGCCCTG
>JAGRDI010000504.1 GCA_020432765.1 Anaerolineales bacterium
CGTTTCTACGAACTTATTTGCAAACGCTTACTAAACTGAACGGCTGAACGCTTTCAAGCTGCATTCAACGCGGATGCTTACTGCGGAAATTGCGCTCAAGAAAAGCGACGATCTCTGCGGCGACATCTATACCGGTAATACCCTCGATACCCTCTAAACCAGGGGATGAATTCACTTCGAGCACCAATGCGCCGCGTTCGGCTTGAATCAAGTCGACGCCCGCAACGGCCAAACCATGCGCCTGGGCAGCAGCAACTGCCAGTTTTTGCGTTTTTCTATCTGGTTTGATGGCAGCGGCCGTCCCCCCCATATGCAAATTGGAACGAAACTCACCATCAGCAGATATTCTTTGCATTGCAGCCACACAGCGACTGCCAACCACAATCACTCGCAAATCGCGCCCGTCGGCTTCAGTGATAAACTCTTGCAGCAAAGCATGCCGCTCTGTTCCCTCTACCGATTGCAAAGCACGTGCGGCGGTCGTCAAATCGTGTACCAGAATCACCCCTTTGCCTTGCGTACCGCGCACCAATTTAATCACAGCCGGCAAGCCGCCGACAGACTCAACCGCTGCAAATAATGCTTGTGGTTTGGCAATAACGGCCGTACGCGGCACAGGCAAGCCGGCTTGCTGCATGATTTGTAAACTATGCAGCTTATCACGTGAAGCAAGAATGCCGTCGGAAACGGCCGTTGACAACACACCCAACGCCTCAAATTGGCGCACCACCGCCACCCCATAAAAAGTAATCGACGCGCCAATACGCGGGATGATCGCATCCAACTCTGGCAAACGCGACATGTGTGCCAATCCAATCGGCGTCGCCCGCAGCAAACGCATCTGCTGCGAATCAGGCTGTAATTCAACAGCAACCGACAAGGTATCCAACAGATGCACAATATGGCCGCGCTGCCGCGCAGCATCCACCAAACGGCGGGTGCTGTACAAGGTATGATTTCTGGAGAGGATTCCGATGCGCATGGACAGGTTATAACGCCTTTTTTAAGTGGTGGCAAAGTTGCAAGGCAGCAAGATAGCAGCGTTTAAGAAACATATTTTAGCCACAAATTAGCATCGCCTTTTTGTAACGCTGTAACATTGCCCCCTCTGTAGGCAAAGTAGTGTTAAAACAGCATAAACCAGCTTTGACCCGCCTCTCTAATCCCGCTACAATCAGCAACTTGTAAAGAAGGCGAATTGAATGCAAACAGTAGATACATATGTCATTGTCCCAACCTATAACGAGGTGGACAACATAGATGAACTCGTCACCCAGATACTCGATTTGCCGGTGGCTGTGGGGATCATCGTTGTGGATGATAATTCCCCCGACGGCACAGGTGCGGCAGCCGACAAATGGGCAATCGAATACCCTGAGCAGGTGCATGTTGTGCATCGGCCGGGTAAATTAGGGTTAGGCACTGCCTATATCGCCGGTTTTAAGATGGGTATTCAAGTTTTACAAGCACAGCGCCTCATGACCATGGATGCTGATTTCTCGCATAACCCACGTTATATTCCAGCCATGCTCGTTATGAGCGCAGACAAACATGTTGTGATTGGTTCACGCTACGTTGCGGGTGGTGGCTCCAAAAATTGCTCCTGGAAACGTATTTGGCTCAGTAAAATCGCAAACCTGGTTGCACGCACATTGCTGGGCTTAAAAGCCAATGATGCCACGGCCGGATTTCGTCTGTACCGCCGTGAAGTTTTAGAAACAATTCCACTCGACCAGATATTTTCCAGCGGCTATTCCTTCCTGGTCGAAATGTTGTTCATGTGCCAGCGGCGCGGTTGGCAAATCGGCGAAGTGCCCATTGTGTTTGAAGACCGCCGCAAAGGCACCACCAAAATCTCACGCCAGGAAGTACTCAAAGCGCAGTATACGGTTTTGCGTCTTTTCTGGCGGCGCTTACGCGGTCGTGAACCCCGCCAGCCTCAAATTCCGGTTTCTGCATGATCTCAGTCGCTTGCAATTTGTGTGGCCAGGATGATTGGCTAATCGTTCACCCATCTACTTTGGAAAATAGCGCAAATATGGACGTGAGTGCCTTTCGCTGTACCAGCCCGGGTTATGGAAGTCATGCCCAAATTGTAAAATGCAAGCAGTGTGATCTGGTGTATGCCAATCCACATTGGTCACAGGAAGAGTTAATTGCGGCTTACACGGCCGTTACCGATGAAACCTATGTCGCAGAACGTTCCGGGCGTGAACTCACATTCAGCAAACACCTCAAAGATTTAGAAAAACACACAGGACCGGGCAACGGCCGTACGCTCCTCGACGTGGGTGCTTACATTGGTGTTTTTGTGGAAGTTGCCCGCGCCGCCGGCTGGCAAGCCAGCGGGGTCGAGCCGTCCAATTGGGCGGCTGAACAAGCCCAACAACATGGGCTGCCTGTCATCCAGGGGACACAAGATGCAGCCGCTTTGCAAGGTAAACAATTTGATGTCATCACGATGTGGGATGTCATCGAACATGTTGCTGATCCAATGGCCGAGTTAGCCAAAGCCTTTCATCTGCTCAAACCGGATGGCTGGCTAGCTGTACACACTATGAATATTGACAGCCTGATATCACGCCTGTTAGGTCGCCGCTGGCCCTGGTTAATGGATATGCATTTGTACTATTTCAGTCCCCAAACATTGTCAACAATGCTGCAAAAAGTGGGGTTCGACATTGCTTGGAGCGGCACACAAGGACGTTATTTGCGATTGGGGTATTTGGCCACCCGCGTTGGCGGCATGCATCCTGCATTAGGGCGCTGGGCGGAAAAAATTGTCGGCGGGTTGAAATTAACCGAAACGGCCGTGCCGGTCAATTTTGGTGACCTGTTTACCATCTATGCTCGTCGCCCAAATTAAAAAATAATCCCCCCTTTGGTTGGTTTTATTCTTTCATGGTATACTGCTGATTAGTCATACGATTAGGCAAAAACAGGTGACAATTTGAATTTCTAATCAGACTGTTTCTAGCATATTGGCTACTCAATGTGGGAACCACACGCTAACGAATAAATATGTTAATACAAGCAGTAAGCATATAAATGCATAATGAGCCTATGAAGAAATCAATAAAACTCCTAATTGTCGATGACCACCCTGTATTTCGGCAGGGGCTGCGGGATTTATTTGAAACCGATTCCCGTTTTGAAATCGTTGGTGAAGCTGCCGATGGTGAAGTTGCACTGCAACAAACTTATACCCATCGTCCTGATGTCGTATTAATGGATATCAACCTTCCAACAGAAAATGGCCTCCAGGTAACCAAAAAAATCAGATCACGTCACCCCAAAGTTAAAGTCATCATGATTACTGGGTATGATGATGCAGAACAGGCCATTTACGCATTTCAAGTCGGAGCTTCAGCCTATTGCTCCAAAGATATTCCTCCTGAAGCGCTCATCAACACAGTCATAGAAGCCTATAAAGGCAATTTTGTGGTCAATAACCGGGTGATGAATGATACAGAACTGGCAGCCTGGCTTGATTCACGTATGGAACGGTATAACAAAGCGGGTGGTAAAAAGTTTGTTCCACTTTCGTCACGCGAAATGGAAGTCTTGGAAATGGTAACGAATGGCTTAAACAATAAAGATGTGGCCACATCGCTAGGCATTTCGCACCAAACTGTTAAAAATCATATGACCACAATCATGCGCAAATTACAAGTAAACGATAGAACCCAAGCGGCCGTTTATGCCATTCAACATGGGTGGATTCGCTTGGAAAACAACAATTAGTAAAAGCGGGATTTATGTTCAACTAAAAAGAATTTCCCGCTTTTACCCAAATGCGGAGGAATCCATGTCCTTTTTTGATGATGATACAGGCCAAGGACTTGTAGAATATGCCTTGGTACTTTTATTAGTAGCCGTTGTGGTAATTGCAATCTTGGTTTTGTTAGGCCCTGAAATCAGCGAAGGCTTATGCCCATATATCAGTCTGTTTTGCGTCTCCTAACTTCACGGCATTTTTGCATTAGCGATCCGGGCTGTTTTGGCCAATGCCTAATATATTTTTAAAGTGACATTAACACATTCATCCCAACACAATCAAATTTCCAATAATTCCCAAGAATGGTCTGAATTGCAGGAATTGCGAGTTAAACGGGCCTCCCCCACGCCCAATATTCGCGATGCATATGGCGACCTGAAAAAGAACATACTAAGCCGTCTAAATCAAGCTGTCCAACCAAATCTGCATGTATTGCCTGTTGGAGAAGCCAGAAATCTCCTTCAAGAAAAATTTGACACAATTCTAGCTGAGGAAAATATCGTACTTACACGGGTTGAACGGCGCAAATTATTTGAAGACATTATTGCCGAAGAGTTGGGACTTGGCCCGCTGGAAACTTTAATTAATTCACATGAAGTCACACAAATTTTGGTGATTGGACCCCAACAAATTTTTATTGAGCGTTTTGGACAACTTGAATTGGCTGGGGTAACTTTTGAAGACAATGCCCACATTTTACGTACAATTCGTCGAATCTTGACCCCTTTAGGCAAAAAGATCGATGAACAGACACCAATGGTTGATGCTCGTTTAGCAGATGGTTCATATGTAAATGCAGTCATTCCGCCAGTTGCATTAAATGGACCCACATTAACTATCCGGCGCATCAGTCAAATTCCTTTTACGCTTGAAAAACTGATTGAATTCCATACGTTAACTGAAGAAGCCGCTGCCTTTTTGCGTACATGTGTACAGGCTAAATTAAATATTCTTATTGCCGGCAATGTGGATTCTGGCCGTACCACATTATTAAACGCTTTATGCACTTTTTGTACTGATGCAGAACGCATTATCACAATCGAGGATACGGCCGAATTAAAAATTAATAAACCCCATCTCGTTCGCCTCGAGGCCCAAGAGCCACCCTCAAAGATCACCAAAAGACATCTCCTGGAAAATGCTTTACGCATGCGGCCTGACCGCCTGATTGTGGGTGAGATTCAAGGGGATGAAGCTTTGATTTGGTTACAAGCAATGCATGTAGGACAAGATGGCAGTCTGAGTACACTTTTTGCAAACAGTACGCGAGATGCATTAAGCCGTCTCGAAATGATGGCACAAATGAGCGGGACAACTGTCCCGCAGCATATTATTCGTGCTCAAGTGAGTGCTGCTATCGATCTGGTCATTCACCTTGAACGGCAGCGTGACGGTTCCCGCAAAGTCATATCGATTAGTGAAGTGCAGAGCCTTGAAGGTGATTTAATCACAACCGCTGAGATTTTCCGTTTTGAACAATCCGGACCTGAGCAAAGTGCTGCAAACGGCCGTTTACAACCGACTGGATTACGACCCAAATTCATGTGGAAGATGCATGCCGCCGGCATCAACGTACCACCTTCACTTTTCGGTATCGGTTTGCAGCGCTCACAACGGTAAACAAGCCCATGTTCAAGCGTCTACAAAGGTCGCTTATTGATTTTGTATTTCCACCCGTTTGTGTGCAATGCAAAAAAGTGGGGGCAGCGCTATGTGCAAATTGTATGGCTGATCTGCCGCGAATTTCCAAAATCATCTGTGCTCGCTGTGGGCGTCCCATGCCAAAACCATTAGCAACCTGTCGACATTGTAAACAACGGCCGTTGCCCTTAAACCATATCCGCGCACCATTAACCTATGTCGACCCCATCGCCTCAATCATCCACAAACTAAAATATAATCACCAATTTGCTCTTGCTGAGCCGTTAGCTCAAATCATTCTCGAATCATGGCTCCCAGATAACAAACCTTATGGTATAATAGTGCCAATACCGCTACATGCACAGCGGCAAAAAAAGCGCGGCTTTAACCAGTCCGCTTTATTGGCAAAACATTTAGGTGAGCATTTACAAATACCAGTGAACGAAACTGCCTTAAAGCGTATCCGACACACACCCCCTCAGGTAGGTTTGCACGCAAACGAACGCCTGGCCAATATGCAAGGTGCGTTTTGGGCGGACCCACACCAAGTATCCGGCCAACCAATCACGCTTATTGATGATGTTTATACAACCGGGGCAACATTGTCTGCTGCCGCAAATGCATTACTTGCGGCTGGTGCAACAACTGTTTCTGGTTATTGTGTAGCCCAAACCGCATAACAATCTATACAAACAAGTGCGGTCATATTATTAATTTTAATAGGTACTACAATGACCCTTTGTATACAAAAGGCTAAACCCAAGTAGTTACCCAAAAGGAGATGAGATAATGGAACTGACAATCCATGGCCACAACATGGAAGTGACCCAAAGATTGCAGAACTACGTGGAAAAGAAAACCGGCAAACTAGATCGATATATGCCAAACCTCAACTCCATACGCGTAGACCTCTCCACAGAAAACAATCGCAGCGCCGTTGAACGCCAGATCGCCCAAATCACAATCAGGGATGATCGTGGCACCATCTTGCGGGCAGAAGAACGCAACAGTGATTTGTTTGCCGCCATTGATGCGGTGATGGATAAATTATTCCGACAAATCGAGCGTTATCGTGGTAAACGCAAACGTAGATATCGCAGTGGCAGCAGCATTAACGAGTTAGATTTAGGGGAACCCCTGCCATTCGATGAAAACGATGAAGATGAAGGTGATGAAGACCAAAGAATTGTGCGCTACAAACGCTTCCCCCTACATCCTATGTCTGCCGAAGAAGCAGTCGATCAAATGGATTTATTAGGCCACGATTTCTTCGTCTTTTTTAATGCTGATGCCAACTCCATCAACGTGCTCTACAAACGTCGTGATGGCGATTTTGGTCTGATACAACCAGAATTTGATTAATTGAATGAGTGATCAGCTTGTCAGCCAGCCAGCTAAGTAACTGTCCATAAATAAGT
>JAGRDI010000505.1 GCA_020432765.1 Anaerolineales bacterium
TTTGGCGGTCCGAACAACACAATAAGTAATGCGCCTATTTCATCGGCCGATGCCCAAGTTGTTGTTTATAATCAAAAAGGTTATTTTGAAAATAATGGGATTGAAACCATGCAAATGCTGGAAGCTGTACCCAAACTCGCCAAAACACCCTGGCTTGTTCCTGCGGGACAAGCGTATCATATCAGCCTGGATCCAAATGTTACAGATACACGGATCATTGCGTATACCTACTTACATCGTGACGTTCCCGAGGGCTATGAGCACACGTTATCACTCTATTTCTTACCGGATGGTGCTGAAAAATGGCAGCGACTAGAAACTGATAGATATGTAGAGAATCTTGTTGTCGCAAATTTAGAAGGCGAAAACGGCACCTATGCGGTCATGGCTGCGGTAGAAATGCCGCCACTGAATCCAGGATGGAACTTGTTTACCTATCCTATACCTGGTTCGCGACCAATTACAGAGGCTTTGGCATCCCTCACAACAACCTATACAGTACAAGAAGCACTCCCACCATTTGACATACCAACCACCAACACAAATGATGATACCGTTGACTCATTTGATTTTGGGCGCATTTATTGGATATGGTTAGATGGTAATGCCTCAATGACACCCTTTTTAGCCCCCCCTATCAAATTACCCGATGGCACATTTACAGGACAACGGTAATACTTTGTTAAATTGAAGACTTGACTTTTCAACGAGGGTTGAGCTTGTCGAAGCCCTCGTTTTGCAAATGATTGGTTGACCAAATCTCTTGCAGCTCACGATTGTAGGAAACGGCATTCAAAAATTGATGTTTCAAAATTGGATCATGAATCCGTGCAGCACGCTCCTGCAAATATTGATAACCAGTTTGCAGGATTTTCTGAGCATCAGATTGCCAATGCGGATTTTGTAGGGCAGCATAAGCCAAAACGCGAAAACAGATTAAATATACTTGTCCCAGAACTTCAATACCTGCCACACCGTTTAGCTCAATCCATTTTAGAATTTGCAAGACTAATTCAACCGCTTGCTCAAATTTATTTTCCACGAGTGCAACTTGCGCCAAGCCGGCGAAGGTCCCTATTGCGGCACTGCTGTCACCTGCTTTCTCAAAAATTTTCTGCGCCTGCTTAAATGCTGCCTTACTCTGGGTATATTTTGTTTTTTGGATTAATGAATAACCGTAATGCGTTAATGTATATCCCAATGATCGTTGATTATTAATTTTGTTCTGAATGTCTAGAGCCCGCTCAAAAAGGAGTAAAGCTTTGGCAATATCTCCCTGAAAATGAGATATTAAACCGAGTGTATCCAGGCTTACAGCCTCTCCCTCCAAATGACCCATCTTCTGGAATATTGTCAATGCTTGTTCATGATGTTCATGTGCTTTATTGAAAGCCCCAAGTTCAAAATAGCTGTTGCCAATATGAGATAGATTGTGAGCTTCATAATGACGCCAACCAATTTTTTTACATAATTCGTATGCAATTTCATAATGGGTGTTGGCCGCGACAAAATCACCTTTGGTATATTCAATAATTCCAAATAGGTCCAGGCATCTGATTTCACCCTGGATGTCATTTAATTTTTGATAGACTATCATCGCTTGCTGCACATTTTTCTCTGCTTCCAAAAAATCGGTGTAATAATAGTGGCTAATTCCCAGATCGTATAAACACAATGCCTCGAGTTCAGGAATTTGTTGTTCCCGTGAAATGTTTAGGGCTTTTTCAAGTCTAGGAACAGCCTCTTTGCCTTTGCCTTGTTGCCACAGTGTGCGTCCCCATTGGTGGTATGCTTTGGCTTGGATAGGCGAGTTGTGGGCTGTCTGTGCAATGGCTAACGAATTCTGTGCAATTGTGACAGCATCATTATATTGGCCCATTACCAAGGCATAGGCAGAGTGGCGTAAGGCAAGATTCGCGTGTTTATGATTGTCTGTTTGAGTTTCTAAAAGTTGGTCGAGTTGTGCTAAATCTTGCGCCTGTTCTGTACGTGAGCCAAGCCATCCATAGACTTCTTCGCGTTCCATGAGCAGTCTGTAGCGCAGCTCTGTGTTATCTTGCGCGGCCAAACGTAAAGCATGACCAAAAAAGGTGAGCGTTTCTTCATTATGGTAATTGCTTTTGGCTTGCATAGCAGCGCGTTCATAATAGTTGAGGGCTTTGACAGTAACGGCCGCTTCATCATAATGATAGGCGATTTGGCCGTAGTGGGCGGATGTGTCGGTTTTGTAGATTGTTTCATAGGCAACGGCCGTTTTCTCATGCAAAATCCGTCGTCGTGATCTAACCTGCATTTTATAAGCCGCGTCGCGCAATAAAGCATGTTTGAAAATATAACGCTGATCGCTGAGCGGGAACCAGATCGCATCCTCGGTGCCTGTTTGCAATTGTGTGCTTAAATCCAAAGTTGTGTCTGTCACCGCTTCTAAAATATTGATCTCAAATTCGCGCCCTAAAACCGAGGCTTGCTGAACCACTGTCCGCACCTCTAGTGTTAGTCGGTCGAGGCGTGCCACCAACAAAGCACGTGCATCGGTTGGCAATGTATCCGCAAATTGGGCTTGTTGGCCCGCTTCGATTTGTTCAAGCAGCCCTTCTTCCTGCAGATAGAGCAGCATTTGCTCAACAAAAAACGGGTTGCCGTCGGTGCGTTCGGCTAAAAAACGGGCTAATTCATTGCCGGGATCGTGTCCCAACAAATTATATGCTAAAGCGTCAATCGCATCTGTGCCCAACGTTTGCAGGTGTATTTCCTGTAGTGGATATTGCGGGGCGAACAATGCTTCCGTAACGGCCGTTCTGCCCGTCGCCAACAATGCCAATGGATATGCGTCGATTTCATGCGTTAAGATGTTCAGAAATTGGCGCGAATCCTCATCCAGCCAATGGGTGTCTTCCACGTGTAAGATGATTGGCTGTTGGGAACTGGCCGCCAGAAAAAATGTTTTCAGCGCGTATAAGGTGTTTTCAAAACGCAGCTGCGGCTCTAATTGTGCAAAAAGCGAATTTTCCCAATGTAAATCGACCAAATGCGCCAGGAAAGAGCGGCCACGCACCAGATCAGCTTTTAACGCGGCCGCATCGGTTGCCGCAGTTAGTTCATATAAAATGCGGTCGAATGTCTTGCGGTTCGCGTCCACTGTTTGTTGGGCAGATTGTTGGAAAAAATCACGCAAAAAATAACGGAACGGATTCAGTGACTGCCGCAGGATTTCGTCTGTCTGGCAGACAAAAAAGCGGCACCGGATTGTGGCCTGCACGTTCTGTATAAATTCATAGACCAGGCGACTTTTACCAATACCCGCTTCGCCGCTGAGCAGCAGTGCGCCCGGATTATGGCCGTTACGCCAGGGAGTTAACCAGTTATGTAATTGTTCGAGTTCAGCCTCGCGCCCTACCAGTACGCCGCTGTACGGTGCTGTGCTTACATTTTCGCGACGGCCGTTTAACAGATAGACCGGCTGTGGTTCTGCAAACCCCTTAAAGGCTCGCTCATCCATGAACGAAAGGTTGAACTGTTGTTCAGCACGCCGTGCCATCTCGCCATCCAGCCAGATTTCGCCCCAATCCGCCGCCATCATATGCCGTGCGGCCAAATTGACGCCACGGCCGTAACAGGTGTATTCCTCGGCTAATGCAGAGCCGACAAAACCGGCATGGGCGATGCGGTAGGTAACGCCGGCACGCAGGGGAAGCGTGCTTCTTTGGCGCAGTTTGAGGATCAGGCTGAGGATGCGTGCCAGGTCGCTTTCGTGGCTGGTGGGCGCACCCCAAAACAGCAGCATATGGCAGCCTTTATCGCCGAAATCGATGCGATTGAGCAGCCCGCCATAGGTTTGTTGCAGCTCAAATAAAACACGCACAAATTCAGTGATCGCGCCGTGATGCGGACGGCCTTTTAAGCTGATAAACAGGTAATGGATATGGCGGAACTCGCCGTCAATATCTTGCTGCAGCAGGGCGTGCGGGAAAAATCGGGCGGCGAGATCGAGGTTGTAAGGGAGCAAAGTGGCAGGTGGTGGGCTGGCAGGTAGCTGGTCGGTGGTGAAGTTTGTGATGCGCCAATGGGTGTTGGTGGCAGCGGCCGTTGCGCCCACACTTTTGGCGGCTTGATAAACGGCCGTGTTGACCACAATATCCCCCGCTTCAGCATCATGTTCCGCATCGGTACAGCCGGTAACGGCCGATCCGCGAAAATAGTAGGCGGCGCGTGTTTGGTCGGGTGAGTGGATGATGCCCCAAACGGCCGTGCCGCCGGCCAGCCCGACTTTGGCAGAGAAGGTGAAATCGCCATACGGGGTAGTTTGTATGGCGTTGTTTTGCATGGTGGTTTGGATGGCTGTGGCTGCGGACAGCCCACGCAGTGCCGTTGTCGTCACGCTGCCATGTTCGGTGGGGAAGATTGCGGTAAAGGCGTCGCCCGCGAAGTTGCTGACAAAGCCGCTCTGTGCATAAACTGCCTTGATTAGCGGCTCAAAAATGGCACGCATCACCGTCGCCAACACTTCCGCGCCATGCTGTCCGTGTCCCAGCAGTGCTTCTGTTACCTGGGTGAAACCGGCAATATCAACAAAGAGACCGGTGGCCGGGAAACGGCCGTTGTGCTCATTGTTGGCTGCTTTGTGCAAAATGAAAGGGGGAACCAAAATATGCATACACCCGCATTTTAGCCCACCAACCTGCTCCTGTCACCCAGAAATACAACACGTTGGCATGGTCCAAAAACCTACGCATTTCCTTTACAATAGCCGCGATTTTCAAATCGTGCTGTCGTGTACGCGATTCGGAAATCACCCTTCCCGCATTAACCGCTTTCATGTACAGCTCGGCACGCTGTTCCGGCAGACGGCACTGCTCACTCAAATGCACAATGATCAACATACGCACCAGCAGCGGGCTGTCGATAAGCGGCACTTGTTCAACCTCAATATGACCACCACGCCCTCTTTTCCTGACATAAGTTTCTGCCCACATTCAGAGAGTGTTGGCATCAACTATTGTTATAGAGTATACGGGTTTTCGCGGAATGAAACTTAAAATCCGCTAACAGCATAGTGGTTCAACAAACAAGCTTTGATGGACTGTGGCACGGTCAGGAGGCCGGTCGCAGCTATATGACAAAACAAGTTTGTCAGCCTAATAGCTGTTTAACAAAGTTGCTATTCTGCAGATAACTGTTTTCTGATCAAAATCCTTACCGCGTCCACTGTGCGCGGTAAGGATACCGCGGCTACTATGCCGACATTTTGAACCACGCCTTTTTTTGACACGGATAGAAGGAGATGCGGATAGATTTAACTGTGTTTCTTTTTATCCG
>JAGRDI010000506.1 GCA_020432765.1 Anaerolineales bacterium
ACCATGTGCTGGATTTCTGCTTCGGCTCGTTTGCGTTCATTAACTTCCTTCTGCAGCAGCTTAACTGTTTTTCTCAATTCAGATGTTTGCTTTTGTACTTCCTCTTCCAATTGCTGGTTCAACTCGCGCAATTTGTCCTCAGCCCACCAACGCTGCATGGTGCTTTTGACAATTCCCACAGCTGTATTTAGAAGTAAAATGTCATTCTCATTCCATTCTCGCTCATGAATATGATCATCAAAACCAATGTACCCCCACCACGTATCGTTTATCTGGATGGGAAAAAATTGTACCGAGAGAACGTGTTGCTCATTTAGCAAATAATCCCGAAAGGAAGGGGCAGCGGCAAATAAGTTCCTAACCAATCCGCCAACTGGTTGACCTTCAGCCAAACGGCGGCGATTTTCATCCGGGACAGCGGACCAGGGAATGATCACGCTTTGCGAATCGGGGTTGTCAAATGATGAAGAGATGCCTGGGGCTGGGGCATCAACAATGAGGCGTGAGGAAAAGCCTAATTCGGGATGATCAACATTTTCGTAAAGATAAGCTTTGCTGGCCCCAATATGTTTGAGTAAAGGTTGCAGCGCATCAACCAGCAAACGGTGTTTATCGTGTTGCGTAGACACAGGAGCTAACAACGTTTCTTTGAACGTTGATAACGCATGCGCAAGCTCAAGCTGGTGTTGCAACTGCAATTCTACCTGCTTCCGCTCGGCGATTTCTTGTTGCAGGTCTATAGTTTTTAGATGGGCAATTTCTGCCTCTTTTTTGGCTGTTTCAGTTTCATGCACCACTTGCAACATCTTCAAACGTTGGTCAGCATTTCCGTTAAACACAAGCTCCTTGACAGCATGATACTGCTTGTAATAATGCAATGCTTGCGTAGAATCTCCGAGTTCTTCGTAAATTTCGGATTGCAGTAAATGACATTTAAATAGGTTTAACTTAAGGCTTATCGCCTGGCCGATCATTTCGGCCAGGTTCAATACTTCTATTGCCTGGTCAAACTGGTGAAATTCGCGATAAGCCTGTCCCATGTTTATCAAAGACAATACCTCAAAAACCTTTGCCTCCCGCTTCCGAGACAGCTCCAGCGCTTTCTCCAGGTGTGAAATCGTTTTGGCTTTGTCATTGATCCCAAGATAGTATTGCCCAAGCCAGCCATGTGCACGCATTTCAAATTGTTTGTTCCCCAACTCTCGGCTCTTGTGCAGCCCGCGGAACCCGTACTCGAGTGCAGATTGATAGTCGCCGACCTCGAGATAACCTTGTAACAATTTGATATAGATGGCACATTCAATGCGTTCATCCTTGATTTCTTGCGCGAGCGGCAGGTTGCGCTTCAGCAGATCCATCCCTTGCTCCTGCTCGCCTACTGCCAAATAAATGTAGGCCAGGTTGTTATTCGCATCCGCAATACGGTGCCTATCCCCGATATGCTGCGCTGCCTCCATCTGTTTGTATACCATTTCGAGCGCTTGAGGATAGTCACCCAAATAAAAATAGATGCCATTTATGGCAAAAAATACATCGGCCAAACCATCATATAAGGACAGCGATTCAAAAATCTCCTGTGCTTCATGCAGTTGCGTGAGCCCTTCAGCATAGTCTGCTGCACGCATGTTGAGGAACCCCTGGGTACGCAAGCTGTAAGCTATACCCGCCTGGTACATTTGGTCGCTGCCATCACTCCCGTCAGACAGACTATATGCCGCATTACAAAGTGCGAAGGATCGCTTTGCATCGTTGTCGCGCAGCAGCCAGGCCAGTTTGTTGAGCAGGTCGATTTTTTCACGAATACGTGTCTCGGGAGCATCTTCCAACTCAGCGAGCTGATGTTCTATTTGGCGGATTTTTTCATTATTAGTCATGTGCAATTAGTGTTTGTAACATTATAACGATAACGAAACTTTAGGACGAGTTGGTTATGAACCAAAAGAGAGTAAACGGCCGTTACCGAATTTCCTCAAATGTTAAATCGGGATACTTGTTGCTATAAAAATTTAATTCGTGTTCAGAGTTCATCAACCCAACCAATCGATCGGCATCATTACGGGCGCGCAGCATGCTGTAGCGCCAGGGCAGCAGTTCGATTTGTTCTGCGGGGCCGCTGATATAGCGGGCGATTTGATGCGGCAGTGGTTGCAGCTTGGTTACGACATTGTATTCAGTTTCAAGACGTGCCTGCACAACTTCAAACTGTAACACGCCAACAACTGCCAAAATTGGATCGCGCTTTTGAGCATCCACCTCGTATAAGAGTTGCATCGCGCCTTCAGTTTCTAATTGGCTTATCGCTTTGTTAAACTGTTTTTGTTTGCTGATATCCAGGTTGATTAAACGCGCAAAATGTTCTGGCGAAAATTTAGGAATGGGCGCAAAATTGAACGCTTTGCCGGCACTGATGGTGTCACCGATATGGAAGTCACGATTGCCTGGCAGGCCAATGATGTCACCGGGATAGGCTTCTTCGATGACTTCACGTTCTTCGGCAAAAAATTTATACGGCCGTGGCAGCTTGAAATTTTTACCTGTGCGTGCATGGTTTACAGGCATGTTGCGTTCGAAACGGCCGCTGCACACACGCACAAAAGCAACACTGTCACGATGTTTAGGATTCATGTTTGCCTGGATTTTGAAAATGAATCCGGAAAAATCAGGATTATCTGGATCAATGGGACCCTGATCGCTGGGATAGGCGCTGGGAATGGGCGCGTGGCGTACAAATTCATCTAAGAACAACTGCACACCAAAGTTAGTAAGCGCACTGCCAAAAAAAACCGGTGTTTGTTCTGCAGCTAAAAAAGCCTTTTTATCAAAATCAAGTCCTAAGCCGTCGATTAGGGTAATATTGGTAAACAATTCATCTAGCTGCATGTCCAATAAAGTGGAACGGATGCGCGGATCGTCAAGTGTTGTAATTGATTCAGGTGAAATGGTTTGGTTGCGTACGGTGCGGTCAAAAAGATGCACCTTTTCAGATTTACGGTCATAAACCCCAATAAAGCTGTTGCCATCACCTATTGGCCAGTTGATAGGAATCGGCTGCATCCCTAAAACCGTTTCGACCTCGTCCAAAAGTTCCAATGGATCGAGAGCCGGCCTATCCATCTTGTTGATGAAGGTGAAAATCGGGATGCCCCGCTGGCGACAGACGTCAAAAAGTTTGCGAGTTTGGGCTTCGACGCCTTTGGCTGCATCAAGCACCATGACGGCGCTGTCGGCAGCCATTAGAGTGCGGTAGGTGTCCTCAGAAAAATCCTGGTGGCCTGGGGTATCGAGTAAATTTATGGTGTGTCCCTGATAGGGGAATTGTAGAACGGTCGAGGTAATTGAAATACCACGTTCACGTTCCATTGCCATCCAGTCAGAAGTTGCGCTACGTTGGTTACGGCGTGCGCGGACATTGCCGGCAAGGTGAATGGCACTGCCGTAAAGTAAAAGTTTTTCGGTTAGGGTAGTTTTGCCGGCGTCTGGATGTGAGATGATGGCAAATGTGCGCCTGTTAGCCACTTCTGCAGCTATTTCTCCGTTTGTTGTCATTGGTTTCCGTTTGTCTAATCTTCTGGAGTCTGGCGCATTCTAGACATGTCAGGTTTCTACCACGAGCAGCGTGTGAACAAATTGATCTTAAAACCTGACATGTCTCCTCTGGTAAAATAAAAACGCCAGTGTCCAGTAATCTTAATAAGCGGCCACGAACTTACCCGTTTAAAAAGCGAAGATCCATATAAATTCGTGGCTAAATCAAAAATTGTGGGTTTATACCAGCCTTAAATGATAGCGCGAAACGGCCTTTACGACCATTAATAATAAGAAAGTTTCGCCTGATATTTCCTCCTCATGATAAAATGGGCGTATGTTGGACTTATCCATCGTCATTGTTTCATACAATACAAAACAACTGCTGGATGATTGTTTGCTGTCAGTGATGCGAGCCGAACAGCCAGCCAGTGGGTGCGAAATTGTTGTGGTTGACAATGCTTCGACCGACGGCAGCCAGGTGATGGTTAGGGAACGTTACCCGACTGTAAAACTGCTGGCCATGGATCAAAATTTAGGCTTTTCTGCGGCGAATAATCGCGGAGCGGCCGTTGCAAACGGCCGTTATATCTTGTTTCTTAATTCCGATACGCGTATTTCGCGCAAAGCGCTTGTCGAGCCACTTACTTACTTACAGGCAAACCCCGCAGCCGGTGCCATCACTGTTAAATTAATTTATCCAAATGGCGAACGTGATCCAGATAATCATCGTGGATTTCCCACACCTTGGAATGCGGCCTGTCACTTTTTGGGGTTAAAGCGCCTGTTCCCCAACAACCCGCGTTTCGATGGTTATTTTCAATCTTATGCCAATTTTGACGAGACGCATGCTGTTGAAGTGATTGCCGGCTCGTTTATGATGATGCCACGGCAACTTTTTGATCAGCTAGATGGGTGGGACGAAACCTATTTCTTTTATGGGGAAGACATCGACTTTTGTTATCGTATTCATTTGGCAGGCTGCCAAATCATTTATTATCCACATG
The DNA here is from genome assembly GCA_020432765.1 of Anaerolineales bacterium. Classification (GTDB taxonomy): domain Bacteria; phylum Chloroflexota; class Anaerolineae; order Promineifilales; family Promineifilaceae; genus JAACFF01. The sequence goes on from JAGRDI010000506.1 coordinate 4,533, forward strand.
TTGAAGTATTGCATTACAAGGGTGCTAGTTCCGGTTTGCGCAAGGAATCGGCGGCCATTGCCAAGCCACCTAAAGCAACCCGTGTGAGAGTCGCGAAGGAATCGGTGCGTGCGATGCAAATTTTTTACCGCAAATTTTATAGCCACCAATATTCCCCTATCGTTACGGGTTTGATTTTAACCGGGATTCAATTTCGTGGTTGGCTGCGTATCCTAAAGCATCAATTATTTTAAGTGGCAAGGAGGCGAAGTGGCAGGAGGTAAAGGAAGCAGTGTGCATCCTTACAATTTTGCAACTTAATGAAAAGTGATTGATGCTTCGGTTACGACTTGTTTGCAGGGTATAATTTGGCTATAGATTTAAGAAATGGAACTAAATTGGCATGATTGAGACAGAAACAAGATGGGAAGACAGTGGTTTTGACTGTGAACATTGTGGCGGTGAGATTTTACTACGTACGGATATTGAAACAGGTCGGGCTGATTTCCAATGTTATCAATGTAAGGAGTGTGCTTGTCAATGGTTGTTAAGCGGTGATTTACACCGGATTGGGGATGGAGCGCAGTGTAAAAAAGCGGCAAAAGCGAGTGAGGCTGAGGGGGAAGTACATTGGGTTGACAGGCTGTCACGTAGTTTATGGATTTTGTTGGCGATTATTGCGGGTGTGATGCTGCTGCGTTTTGGTGGCGGTTTAGTTATTCGGCTGTTATTGCCATTGATAGCGCTTGGTGTGTTGGGGTATGTGTTGGTGCGTTACGGCCGTACGCAAGAATGGTGGTAGTTCACCTTTTGCCCCAGACGAGCACGGATTAAGCCTTAAGTTTGTCACCACCCTCGTTGAGTTTTGTTTTTGGCTCTGAAGCCGCCGCCTTGCGAATATCTATTGGACCAAACAACTTTTCTTGTATAGCTTGAATTTCGCGTCGTTTAATTAATTCCAAGACCGCTAACAATGTAATAGATACCTCAACGCCGCTGGTTTGCGCCGAAAGTAGTTCCTCAAAGCGCAGCGTTTGACGTTGACTGACGAAATAGCGCAAGCGTTTGATTTGGCCTTCGATTGTGAAGCGCCGCGGCTGCACCAAGGCCACGCTTTCGTCCAGCGTCTCTGCCCGGCTTAAAGCCGCAAGCACGGCATCAATTAATGTGTCCACAGTTACCCCACTCATGTCTAAACGTCCTTCGATTTTGGGTGGTGGTGCGATCCGTAAATAGGAGCGCAGCCCCATTTCTTCACGTGTTTGCAACCATTTAGCTGCTTCCTTGAAGCGTTTATAGGTGCGTAATTGGCGGATTAGAGCAGCAGCAGGGTCTTCTTCGAACTCATCATCACCTGGCAAAGCGGGTGTTTGTGGCAGCAAGGCCCGGCTTTTAATCAAAACCAGACGCGCACTAACAACCAGAAAGTCTATCAATTGTGCGACCCGGTTTTCCTTCAGTTTTTCGACTTGCTGTAAATATTGAGCCGTCACCCGTGCCAATGAAATTGCAGTGATGTCCAACTCATCCTTGTCGATCAAATGCAGCAAAAGATCAAGTGGTCCAGAATATTCAGGTAGTTCGATGGTGTATTTTTCAGTCGCCATAAAATCTGCTAGCTGCTCCTCGGTCGCATGATGCAATAAACAAAGCCATTCATTTCCACCAAATCTGTGGTTTCATAGCGCTGCCCAATCATTTCTAGAACGGGTGGGGGGTAAAATTGGGCGCGTAAGACGATGGTATCAAACGCTTGCATGTCCAACATGGCCAGCATTTCTGTCAGGTCAACTGCATTATTGTTGTAAAGATTAAGCAGTTGGGTGGGGTTAGTGATGACATCGCGCCCTAAATATAAATTAAAACCGGCATCTTCGGCAAAAGCGGCCGTTTCTCCTTGTTTAATGAGCTCAGTGATCGCAAGACCGCCGGCAGTATCGGCGGCATTGGGTGGTCGTCCTAGTAACGACACGCCAGCGTCATCCACATAGGGGATTGCTATAGGGTCACGTGGTGCTGAGCAAGAAGTTTGCGGGGCGCTCATGATTTCTGTGGGACGGCCAAATGCCTGGGCAATGGCGGCTAATGTTGGTGTGTGCGTGGGCATGTGGAACATTTTATTGGCTTGTACGAGTAGAAGCAGACCGATTAATGTGAGTACGGCCGTTTCCCATGCCCACCCTTTCATTTTTGACCAATCCACTATCCGATTAAAAGCCAGCCCCGTCAAAATACAACTCGCCGCGATTGC
>JAGRDI010000507.1 GCA_020432765.1 Anaerolineales bacterium
ATTTCATACAGCCAAGCGGCCGTATCATGGCCCCAATAACGTGTGTATAAAACATAGGATATCAATGTCTGCCCGACCAGCATTATGCCCAACAAAGACAAAATAATGCGATTGAGACGCTTAAATTCGCGGTTAAGCAGATTGGTGATACTGTCTAACATAGTTTGATTTTAGCGTAACGCCGGGTAGTTGCAATTGGACTTAATGCAGCAAGTCAAACGGTAACCGAGTCAGTTGGTCAGCACTTCTTAGCTGACCAGCTAATTCCTCCGTTGATAACGATACCAGGCAGATGGCCAGGGTGGATTATCAGCGACTTGGGTACTGCCATATTCGACATGCAAAAGGTCGAAATCTTGGGCAAATGCATTAAGCAAATCTTGTTCTTTGATCCAGCGTGTAGATTCGGCCGTTTCTATATGTAGATGTGCAAACAAAAGGTAAATTCCGCCCGGCACAAGCAAACGGGTCAATTCATCTCGATACGCATCCAGTTCTGCATCAGCAAAATTGTGCATGCACCCAATATCCACCGCCAAATCATAAGGACCACTGAGAAAATTTAATTGAGTGACCGGAGAGACATAAAAGTTTGTTTGCTCCTCCACCCCTGCTGCTGCAGAACGTTTTTTTGCTTCAGCTATCGCTTGCGGAATGAAATCAACGCCATCTACGTGCCATCCATTTTGAGCCAGGTATATGCTGGTACGGCCGTAGCCGCACCCTAAATCAAGACCCCGCCCCGGCGCTGCCTCAGCCACATAAGCTATCACTTCCGGTGGGGGCAGTTCTGCCGCCCATGGAATTTTCCCGTTTGCATAGCTTTCGGCAAATCTGGCATAACGCTCTTCTGAATTGGTCGCTTCTGGCGAATCAGACATTTCTGGCAAATTGGACATTTTTTGTGAATTAGTCATCAAACTATTTTACTGGACACTGGCGTTTTTTGCGATTGCCAATGTAGAGCGATTTGACAAATCGCTCTACATTACTCGAGGTGAGAATGAAATTCGCCAGACTCCAGTAAAATTGTTTGCCAGACTACTAGGCAAAAACTAAAGTTTGCTTGAGGAATCGACAATAACCCGCCTTATTTTATTTTTGGAGTATTGTTACCGATTACCTATAATCACTCAAGAATGAAGCAAGCAACCACACAATCTACATCCAGGCTTTCCCAACATCTCATGATTCATTGGACTGCTTATGCTTGGCGTTATGGTGGTATCGTAATGGCCCTGCTTTTAGCCGGTATGAGTCTATGGCGCAATTGGTTGGGGCTGGTTTTTCTGGCAACAGCTCTACTGCTGTTCGTTACCTATGCCTTAATCGCTGGCATATGGGGTGCACAGCGCCTCTATGGGGCGACAGGGTTACATCCTAATAAGACATTATTAATGCTAAGCCAGATTAATGCAAATGGCGCAGTTGCTTGCATTGATTTGGGTCTAAAACAACAAGCTTTGGCCATCGCGGCACAATTAGTCAGTGGTAAATTATATGTGCTGGATATTTACAATCCACAGTGGAATACGGGTAAATCGTTGCAACGTGCACGAGGTTATGCGCCAATAACTGTCACTGATCCACGCATCACTTGGTATGACAGCCCGCTCAATTTACTGCCGCTGCCCAATAATAGTGTAACGGCTGTGTTCCTACCTCAAATCCTCTCGGAGTTTAATCAACACGGCGATCGCGAAACCCTTCTCCGTGAAATTCGGCGTATCTTGAAACCAAACGGCCGTTTGCTTTTTTCCGAACGCATGACAACGCACACCAACTGGTTAACTCTAGCACCGGGCATTACCCGGATGCAATCGGCAGACTATTGGCAAGCGCTTTTAGAAAAGGTCGGCTTCGAGATGCGCCGTGAAGAAGATTTACAAGGCTTGATCAGCTGTTGGCGTGCCGACAAACCATCCCCGTATGCCGGCAGACAACTGGCATTTGACTTGCCATTGCTGCCATATGAATAATGTGACAAAGTTACCAGATCACAAAGTGAAAAAGCCTTTTGATTGCCACTTTTGTCATGTTGAGGAGCAAATAACATGCAAGCGATGCGCTTATCACAAACAAAACTTATTGCCAAACGGCCGTTAACATTGACGGAAACGGCCGTGCCCGAACCTACAGCCGGTCAAATTCGTTTGCGCGTACATGTTTGTGGAGTTTGTCACACCGATTTACATACCGTTGAAGGCGAACTCGATTTACCTCACATGCCATTGACACCTGGCCATCAAATCGTAGGAGTGGTTGATAAGCTTGGAAAAGAAAACGGCCGTTATCAAATCGGAGATCGTGTCGGTGTTGCTTGGCTCAACTGGACTTGTGGCAAATGTAAATTCTGCCAAAATAATTTAGAAAATCTATGTCCCCAAGCAAAATTCACCGGTTTACATACTGATGGCGGTTATGCACCCTATATGGTCGTAGATGAACGGTTTGCCTTTCCCATACCGGCTATATTTTCAGACGAGTCGGCCGCACCGCTCCTCTGTGCAGGCATTATCGGCTATCGCTCACTGCGCCTGAGTCAGATTCAACCCGGCGCTAAATTAGGTTTATATGGCTTCGGTGCCAGCGCACACCTGGCGATCCAGGTTGCTCGTTATTGGGATTGTGAGGTTTATGTTTTTACACGCAGCCCCGATCACCAACAACATGCGCAAGAACTGGGTGCGATTTGGACAGGTCAAGCGCAAGATCAACCACCGGCTGCTCTGGATGCTGCCATTACATTTGCCCCCGCAGGCTGGATCGTACCTTTGGCACTGAATCACCTGCGACCTGGCGGCACATTGGCCATTAATGCCATCCACATGAGTCCAATTCCCGAAATACCCTATACAACTATTTATGGCGAACGCACAGTCCGCAGCGTCGCCAATTTCACGCGCCAGGATGCTGTTGAGTTCCTTGACATCGCAGCAAAAATTCCTGTTCAGAGCGAGATAACACGCTTCCCACTTACTGAGGCCAACGAGGCGCTGCTGCAATTAAAAACAAGCAGTTTACGTGGAGCGGCCGTATTGCAACTTTTGTAGGGCGATGCGTTAAATTTGCAAATCGTACCAACCTTCAGGGCTCTGGCGTTTTTTGTTCTTCCATCGCCAGAGTCCAGTAACCTTGATATTGGCAACTTGCCTTTCCTGCATTACAATCATGGAACACTTGTTCGGAGTAAACCATTTATGCTCGCACGCTTTAATTGGCAATCCCAATCCAAGGGAAAAACAACAACTTCACAATGGCGTTATCGAATTATTTTAACCGTCTTATCGGCTGCATTTTTACTTTGGATTAGCTACCGTTTCATTTTGCAACCTGATTGGATACCAAATTTGCCAACATTGGTGGCAGAGATATTAAATTTAATTGATGCGGCCTGGGGTCTCACCTTGTTGATTCTCTGGGGAATCTACATATGGCGGTATTGGCACAAAACGCCAAAAACAAAACTACTCACTGATATTGAATCTATCTATGCCCTCAGTCCAGCCGATTTTGAAGCATTTGTCGGCGATTTATTCAAACGTAAAGGGTATACGGTAAAATTGCGCGGTCGCAGTGGCGATCAGGGAGTTGATGTTGAGGTCATACAATCAAACGGGAAACGCGCCGTGGTGCAATGCAAACGTTACCGGCATACAGTCGGACCCGACATCGTGCGCGAACTGTTCGGTACCATGATCCATGAACATGCACACCACGCTTTTTTGGTCACCACTGCGCCCATCTCTGAATCTGCATTCGAGTGGGCACAATATAAGCCCATGACTCTTATCGATGGCGACAGCCTTGTCAAAATCGCTTCAGAGTTACAATACAAACCCTAACAAAAAAGACTGCTGACAATTAAGTTTCTCATTCATTTTGATAAAAGACAAAGGACGGATCAGTCTGTCAATCGCCGTCCGCCCTTCGTCAGGATATCATGTAAAAGATGAAATTTGCTAATTCACTTTGATCTGCACTTCATTCGATAGCGAATGGAATGTGCCGCCTTGTGCGCAGGCACTTACGCCATCAAAACACATGACAAGTCGCAAAGTATATTCGCCTGGTTCGGGCAATTTGATATTGTCACGCCATTCAAATCCACCAGCGCGAATTTTCGAGTCCGGGCCGCCGTAACTTTGTTGGTACCATTCAAAACGATCAACACCATCTTTGCGCGGCATCACACCCAATGAATTATAATTTACTTCTCCGCCAGTTGAATTTGCAACATAAAAGTTGAACCAGATCGAATCCTTTTTTTTGTATCCATTATGATCACCTTCAACTTCAAAAACTGAGGCAACCAAGCCATTTGCGCCCACCTGGGGCGGCGGTGGCGGTGCGGTGGGTTCGGGCGTATTTGTAGCCGGTACAGGTGTGCTGGTTGGGGGAATCGGTGCCGGTGTATTCGTGGGGGGAATCGGTGTGGGCGTGTCGGTGGGAACGGGCGTGGGTGTGTCAGTGATCGGCAGCGGTGTGACTGTCGGCATGGTTGTATTTGTCGCTGGGGGCGGATCGGTTGGGTTTAATTCAGGATCACGAATGATCGCCGGTATAGGTGTCCAGGTTGCAGCGGGCGGGTTGGTGTCAGCAACGGCCGTTGCCGCATCCTCATCAGCTTCATCCTCACTGCTCGCCTGACAGCTTACTACCAACAAACTCATACCTATCATGAGCAGCACACACCAAAATAATGGTCTTGCTGTAATTTGATTATTCCTTATCACAGAATTACCTCCAATTTCTTTCTCCTCATTCAGAGGTAAGGATTTTAGCCTCAGCAACGATATACAAGCAAGTCCGATTAGCTGGTGCTTAGAATGTGGCGGCGTGAACATGATTAGGAATATTCCTTTTTCTCTACAAAAAAACGGCGAATCTGTGGATACGCCGTTCATTTGAATTGTTTTCAGTTGCTTCACGCGAACCGATTAGGGCTAATTATAATCAGTAAACTTTATCTCTGGCAGCATCAACTTCTTCTGATTGATTCACAGGAGGAATATGATAGGGTACATCAATCACAACCACATTTTCGCACGAATGTAGCTGGCGTCGCATCAAATTCGCAGTTTGGTTGTGCAACACTTTAGCATAACGCTCGACCGGGACAAATTCTGGAATCACAACCGTAATCAGCCAACCAGGGAACTCTTCGCGAGTAACTTCTTGAATATATTCAACTAGAGGGGTCAAAACATTGCGATAATCGTAATCAATTATTACCAACTCAATACCCGCCGTCAACCTGGGAAATCGTGCCCAACGCCGCTCGACACGTGCATGCATTTCTGGTGTGGTAGCAATACAAACTGCCCGTACGTCTGTGGCAATCCGTTTGGCATACTGCAGTGCTTGCAGTGTACCGCGATGCACATCAGCCATCGGCACAATAACGATATTGGCCACATCGATCAGGTCATCTTCGCTTAATCCTTTTGTACTCAGGGTTTGTGACACGACTTGGTAATGCTTGTTGATCCTAAAGAAAATAAATACGATTATCGGTATAGTTAATATGACAATCCACGCGCCATCTACAAACTTAGTTGCAGTCAAAATGATAAAAACAATGCCGGTCGTTATTGCACCAACAATATTCAACCCTTTTTTCCAACGCCAGGTGCTTTCGTAGTGGATTTCAGTAACGTTGGTCACGTCCGTTTCACCCGGCTTGAGTTGACCAATCTTACCCATAAGTCGTGACATGCCTGCTTGGGATAACGTAAAGCTCAGCATAACACCCAACGCATAAAGCGGCAGCATTGCAATTTCGTCCGCCCGAAAAATGATAACGATCATTGATGAAACAACCGCCAAAACCACAATGCCAGAACTAAAAACCAGGCGATCACCACGATTTTGCATCCAACGCGGCAGAAAACCATCTTTCGCCAGATAAGAACTCAGGCGCGGGAAATCCTGATAACCAGTATTCGCGGCCAAAAACAAAATCAAGGCAGTGAAGATTTGCACCCAGTAATAAATGATACCAGTACCTGTCACTTGGCGTGTTAACTGTGATAAGATGCTCTCGCCATGTTCAACCGGTATCAAATGCATACGCGTGGAGAGAAAAGTAATGCCAATAAACAGAGTCATTGCAACAATGCCCATAGCCACCATCGTTTTGGCTGCATTTTGAGGTTCTGGCGCTTTGAATGCCTTGACTCCGTTGCTGATGGCTTCAATCCCAGTCAACGCTGTACAGCCACC
>JAGRDI010000508.1:0-3655 GCA_020432765.1 Anaerolineales bacterium
GTAATTATGTTCAAAATGAGGATAATTCACCCCATTGTGATTTATGCCACAATCTTTGCTAAACTCAACAACGGATAGAGAACATAACAGATACGTAAGCGTTTATAAAAAAGTTTGCGATGCATTCAGACGAAAGACGGATCAATTGGTTCTTTATCCTCTGTCAAGATGTTAAGTTCATGTAGAACAAAAACGAGAGCAATATGCAACCAACAAACGGCCGTAACGCAGCCATTGTACAGGTCAACAACGTCGTCAAACGCTTTCCGGTTGGTGACAGCGAAATCACCGTCTTGAAAGATGTCTCCATTTCCATACAGCCGGGCGAATTCGTCACCATTGTCGGTCCTTCCGGCAATGGCAAATCAACCCTGCTGAATATGATTACCGGTATTGACCATCCTACCGAAGGGGATGTAATCGTGACAGGGCAATCGGTGCATAAACTCAGTGAAAATGAACTGGCGATTTGGCGCGGCGAACATTTGGGCATCATCTTCCAATTTTTCCAACTACTGCCGGCGTTGAATCTACTCAAAAATATCATGCTGCCAATGGATCTGGTCAAGCACATACCCAAAAACGAACGTAAGGATCGTGCCATGCATTTGCTAGAGACGGTTGATCTGGCTGATCAGGCCAGCAAATTGCCCAGCATGGTTTCTGGTGGACAGCAGCAGCGGGCTGCTATCGCACGCGCCTTGGCCAATGATCCACCTTTGCTCGTCGCCGATGAACCCACCGGCAATCTCGACTCACAAACGTCGGATGATATCTTCGATTTATTCAACAATTTAGTCAATAACGGCAAAACAATGTTGATGGTGACACACAGCCGCAGCCTGGCGGCACGCACACAACGCGTCATCGAAATTCGCGACGGCCGTATCTACAGTGACAAATTAAATGCTTGATTGAGGGTTTTGCTCCCTTAATCCTTACTACCTGCTGCTTACTTCTTAACGATGGGCGTACTCTGGGACAAAGTTTGGTTTGATTTATGGCACCACAAAGGGCGCACCATGCTGGCCGTACTCAGTATTGCCGCCGGTGTTTTTGCCATTGGCGCGATTTTTGGTCTGGTTGATCAGCTCCTTTCTACCATGGATAAGTCACACCAAGCCGTCAACCCTTCCCACATGAATGTTATCTTGCGCCAACCGATAGATAGGGAAACGGCCGATTCACTCACAAACATTCCCGGTATCGCCGGTGTTGAACCGCTCAATGGTTCAACCATCCGCTACAAAATGCACCCTGACGACGAATGGGAAGGTGCTTCGTTGGTTATGCGCGATGATTATCAAAACCAGAAATTTGATTGGCTGATCCTCAAAGACGGCCTCTGGCCAAACAATCAAACCATTGGCGTTGAACGTATCACCAGCGATTATTATGGTATTGATATCGGTGACGAGGTCATTTTTGATATGCCGGGCACTGACCGCAGCTTCCCTGTTACCGGCAAAATCCGGCATCCTTTCGTACCACCACCTGACTTTGGCGGCAGTGCTTATTTTTTTGTAGATGCCGAAGGAATGGCACGGCTGGGCATCCCGCAAGGTCAGTTTTTTCAACTGCTAGTCACCGTCGATCCCTACAGCGAAGCCTATGCCAAGGATCGTGCTGCCGCCATCAAAGATCAACTCGCCAAACAAGATGTCGGCGTTGCTTTTGTCATCTACCAGGACCCAAATGAACATTGGGCACGGCCCGTATTATTAGGCATCACTGTCGTTTTGCAAATATTGGCTGTCGTCTCTCTCTTTACCAGCGTGATCATTGTCATCAACACCACCACCGCGATCATTACGCAACAAATCGACCAGATCGGCGTAATCAAAGCGATTGGTGGCACCTCCGGTACAATTGTGCGCGTCTACATGACCGGCGTGCTTGTTTTTGGCTTATTGGCACTGCTGATCGCCCTGCCTTTGGGCGCAGTTGTCGCCTTTTGGGGCACACAGCAAATGTTGGCGCTGTTCAATATTGATTACAATACATTTCAGGCAGCACCGCGTGCTATTGTCTTGCAGATCATTGCGGCTGTCGCCACGCCCCTATTGGCGGCGATCTGGCCGGTGCGTAACGGCGCACGCATTACCGTGCGTGAAGCGATCGCCTCTTATGGCTTGGGCGGCAATTTCGGCACTAACAAATTTGACCGCTTCATCGAAAGATTTTCGGATACGCTACTTTCGGCTCCTTACGCTATCGCGCTCAGCAATGTTTTTCGGCGTAAAGGGCGACTGCTGCTTACGCAAGGTGTGCTCGTCCTGGCCGGTACCATGTTCCTGATGGTGCTCACGCTGGCCGCCTCAATGACGGCAACGCTCAATAACGAATTGGCGCGACGACAATATGATATACGCCAATTTTTCTTCTTTGCACAGCGCACTGATCGCGTAGAAATGATCGCGCAGCAAATTCCTGGCGTGGAAGAAGTCGAGGCATGGTTCACGGTGACAGGCACTATTTTACGTGAAGGGGAACGATTGCAAGATACGGGCGGTTTGGGAGCCGAACTGTTTGGCATTCCCTCCGGCAGCGAGATGTATAAACCGTTTATTATAAACGGCTGTTGGCTGCAACCCGACGACAGCGGCAATGTGGTCGTCATCAGTCAGGATTCGGCCGATTTTAACGATCTCAAAGTTGGCGACACCATCAGCATCGATCTGGCCGAATTGGGCGCGGATGAATGGCAAATCATCGGCACATACCAGACGATCACAGCCGATTTATTCAGCACCGATCCTATTTATGCGCCTGCAGATGCAGTCGTGGCCGCCACCAAAAAAGCGAATCGCGCCAATCAGATTGTGGTCAAAGCCAGCGATAAAAGCGCCGCAGCCACCGAACAGTTGATGAGCGATTTGAGTGACGCTTTCAAAACGCGCAATATCAATGTCAATCCCTTCTTTAGCCGCACCAAACCACAAGACCGCGAATATGCCTTTAACCAATTTGGCATCGTCAACAATATGTTGTTTGGGCTGGCGATCATTATGGGTATTGTCGGTGGCATTGGATTGATGGGTTCCTTGTCGATTAGCGTGGTCGAGCGCACACGCGAAATCGGTGTCTTGCGTTCTATTGGCGCGGAAACGGCCGTTATCATGACGATGTTTGTCCTTGAAGGAGCGCTGCAAGGCTTGTTGAGTTGGCTGATTTCTGTGCCGCTTGCCTATGTCATCGCCCGTCCGGTAGCCAGCGCCTTGGGCCAGACCATTTTTAATGTGGATTTAGATTTTGCGTTTAATTATACGGCCGTACTCATCTGGCTCGTTGCCATTCTCAGCATCTCTTTCCTGGCCTCTATCATCCCCGCCCATTCTGCGGCACGAGTCAGTGTACGTGAGAGTCTGGCGTATGCGTAAATTGCGGCTTGTGCTATACTTTCTCATAAACCAATAAGTCAGCAAAGCAAGTTTTCCTCTTTTATTACAGGTGCGCACATGACAACCAAGAAGATTCTTACAAGGATCGCGACACTTGATGATCTGCAAGATTTAGCGCGTTTGAATGCTGAATTTAATGGCTTTTCTGACCTACCGGAGCACCTGGCAAAGCGCCTTGCCGATCCGTTTTGTGTGGAACAACCTCTTCTCGCCGAAATTGATGGTCATGTCATTGGTTTTGCCGCCCTACGGAT
>JAGRDI010000508.1:3740-4228 GCA_020432765.1 Anaerolineales bacterium
TGGGTGTTGGGCGAGAACTGCTCAGTTTGGCAGAGGAAATCGCCAGGGAAAAAGGCGTTGAGGAGTTATTCATTATAACGGGTTCATCGAACCAAGTCGCGCAAACGTTTTACAATTCAATGGGCTATCAAGACGGGGAGTTAGCCCTTAAAAGAGAACTATCTGCATAACCAGAAGCAATCAAGAGAACGTCTGGGTTTTCCCGGCAAACTTACGCCTGCATACCCTTTCTAGAATTGTTACGTAAGGAGGGGAAAACGGCCGTTTTCCTGCTATACTCTCCCCATAAACCAACAGCATGACAATGCAGGTTTTTCACCTGATATAATGGTTTATACAGCAAGAAGTGCTGTATAAACTACTGATCTTTATCTTATCTTGCATATTTTGCAGCTTTTTCACTAAAATTAGAAGCTTATCAAGCATTTCTTGCAGGATAACATAAAACACAAAGGTTTATACTGCATTCATGCAGGTTAATAATAGTT
>JAGRDI010000509.1 GCA_020432765.1 Anaerolineales bacterium
AAAAAAAGTTGCACATAAGGTAAAAAATGTTCAACCCAGGTCGGCGGATTAATGCCGTCGAATTCAGGTGTCCACAAAGAATTGAGATTACCTTCCGTATCCACATCGGCCGGGAAATAGCGTGTCAATACATCCTGCACGCTTTCTACGCCCCAGGTGGGGATAACATACATATCGACCAACTCATCCCCATCCTCTACACCATCCTCGATAAAGAAGGTGATGCCATTATCTACTGCACCCTGATAGAAAAGTTCGTCGGCTCCATAGCTGAAATCTTCCAGGACAACCGTCAGGCGTTCGCCCATATCAATGCGCTTCATTTGTTCCAGCGTAAGCGGCACAGGATTGGAAGCAAAGTTATGGCTGTCGTCGGGGAAAACATTTTCCAGCTTGCCACCCGGGAATTGCTCCCAGGCTGGATAGGAAATAATCGGGTTGGGATCATCCCCCAGGTAGATGTTGAAGATCAGACCGTTTATTTCACGAGCATATTCGGTACCGTCGTTTTGGATGATGTAGTTGAAGGTTAAATTAGCCGCGTGGCTGGAATCCACCGCCCAGGCAGTGCTCCAGTTTTGACCTGTGGTGAAAGCTTCGCCTTCGGTAATGGTATGTTCTTCGTAGGACGTTTGTGTTGTCGTTTGTGACCCTCCCCAAGAGTGTCCATTAGTTCGTGTTTCTGTAAAACGAGGCTGTGAGATAGCATAGCTAATGTCAAATAAGCCCTGTGCTAGCAACTGATTCTGTTGACCTAAGCTATAGTTTATTCCATCTAGTGACGTTGTTAATCCTTGGTAATCTATTTCCTGAGACAATACAATACTTTCTTCTCCATTGGGAGGATTAACACAAGAGTTACTTCTTTGCCCAGAACAATCCAATCCTTCAATTGGGTAAGTAGCTTTGGGTTGTACTTCATCATTTTTAAGTTCAAGGATAGTCTCAGTGCCTGAGTTTATTTCAGATATGCCACCCGCAAATAGTCCAATTGCGGCACCACCAACAAGGGCGCAAGCACCACCAGTAATAAGTATACATCCTCCCCAAGCAACTGCTCCAAGACCTATTAATCCTATACCGATCCTTTGTCTCATTTCCGCATGAATTAATCTTGGATCCCCCGACGATTGATTATTCTTAAAACTTTCTATTGGCGTTTCTAACGATTCTGATACTTCTTCCCAGTTATTCCAGGTCACTGTATCAGCAATGCTGGTACTTTGACCACGTGTGGCACTGGTTTCATAGGTATTAGTCGTTTCTGTCATCTCTCCTAGCTCGGTTGTGATAGTCGTGACCCGATTCACTGTCCATGAACCAGGTACTACATACACTTCGGGAATAGGGAAAGCAGCCACAAAGAGATTATCTCCCGGCGGCTCAACCCAGGCGGGCATCGAGGCCTGGATGAAGTTCCAATATTCGATGCGTGGATAATTGCCATGACCGCAGCTGGTGGGCGCACCCGGGCAGTAAGTCACGCCAAATAGTTCCTGACCATCGTCAAATTTGTCGCGATCGGTGCTTTCTTCCGGCACCTGGGAACCAACCATATACACTTCAGCCAGATCAGGAATGGTGTCAAAATCACCATCATTACAAGCCGCCGTACCCGGATCGCCATCCTGCCCGTTCCAATCCGGCCACGCATTGGGCGGGCCAAAGGGTGGCCCATAGCCCCAACGCACATTGCGTGGCAGGGTGAAATCAAGCAGCGCAGTCACTTCATCCCCATCCAGAAAGTTGGCTGCATCCCCATCAGAATTGGGATTGCTGGGGTCGGTACACCACCAGCTTTCTTCCGTGTTGGTCAAGCCATCCTGATCGTCGTCCAGGCCCACAAGAGTGGCAATGGCGGCTTGCTGTTCAACGCTGATCGTTTGCAGATGTGCGGAGAGATTGTCGGCAACGGCCGTTTTGCCGGCCACATCAGATGCATCCAAAGATGCCAGTTCTTGCTGCAATTCATAAGCAGCCTGGAAGGTGGGCTGCAAATCTTCGACAAGCCAGGTTTTCCCATTTCTCTGCACCAGCATTTCAAGCGCATCGGTAGCCTTGGGCTGAAAGCGAAGGCGTGCCAGGGTTTCTAATTGAACACTGGTCACCAACAACAGCGCACTGTCTGCATCATTCTCCAAAACAAGCACACCAAAGGATTCTATACGATCTATATTGTGTGTTTTATCTAGCATCACACTTGTGCGAAACAAACCAGAATGCTCAGATAATTCTTGAGTAATTTCCTGATCTGGAAATGATACAAAACCCGGTGCGGCAGCAACCACAATTGGCGTCAGAATCATGACAAATGCAATTAATGTTGAAATTAAGTGAAACCAGATGGATCTATTATGAGTGGACATACAATTACTCCTCTAACCCAGGCAACTGCAAAATCCTTGAAGGACTTTACGATAGAACAAAATCAACACGGGAAATGGCCAATCCCACTGAATTACTAGTGTAACAAAAACTGGCGTTGAGGAAAAGTGATATATGTCATATAGTTTTGTCCAAGAAAAGCATAATCATTGGTAGATATTTGGATTGTGCTTGATTGTAACCTTAAGCAACCCATAGATGTAACTTGAAGATGTTTTTTTGACAACACATGAACATTTGTGCTGCCATACAGCCCATAATTCATATAACAATACAAGTAATTACAGCTACCACTTATGCAAGCACAAAAATTGTCCACGGCCGTTCGCACCATCGCCCCAAAAACCCACCCCTTCACAGACGCCGACCTCAATCAGGACTGGGTCTGGGGGTCTCATGCCGAAGGCGTGCGCGTCGCCCCGATTGGCACCTATCACGAACTGCGTGCTCTAGGCGTAGTTTTAACCACCAGACGCAGCCAACAAACGCAGCTGCCCACAATGGCGCAGCACACGTTAACCCAATACCATGTCGCTCAACGGGATCTGCAAACGCTTTTGCCGGGTGTGACCTTCATTGCGTAACCACGCCCAAGTTTTGAAAGTGAACCGGATCTGTTTGGGTGTTAACGGCCGTGTTAACGCCCCCATTGACACTCCATTAACGCCCCTCTTGTAAACTGGTTAACAATAACCATTCTTTACAAACTGGAGTGTCCTATGACACGCGGATTCAACCACATACTTAACAGCAGCCCCCTCAAACCAGGCGATACCCAACTGGTCGTCGATAATGTCT
>JAGRDI010000510.1:0-1996 GCA_020432765.1 Anaerolineales bacterium
ATGCATTGGATTTGATGGTCGGTTATAACTATGCACATTTGGCAATGGACCTGATCACCAGCGGTGCCAGTGGACGCATGGTTGCCCTACGCGACGGCACCTACACCCATATTCCCATGAGCAGCGTCACCAGCGGTGTCAAACGTGTTGATGTCAGCGAACTGTACGACAAAGAAAATTACCTACCCAAAGTACGCTCTGTAATCGGCAAACCGATGTTCTTGTATTGATGCTAACCATTGGTTGTTTTGATGGTTTGTGAGCAAGCAACCATCAAAACAACCATTTTTGTGTGATCATTGATTTGGAGGCTAAACTTATAATCCTCCGCTCACGGCCGGTCTCCTGACCGTGCCACCTTAGTTGCTTTCCTGGAGGCTAAAATTTATGACTAAATTACACGAACTTAATCAAATTGGACAGTCGATCTGGTATGACAATATCCAACGCAGCTTAATCACGGATGGCGGCTTTCAAGCATTGATCAATGCTGGCGTCGTTGGCGTCACATCCAACCCTTCGATCTTCAAAAAGGCCATCGCCGACAGTGCTGATTACGATGAAGCTATGTCCCGGCTGGCCGCAGCCGGCAAAAGCACCAATGAAATTTATGAGTCATTGGCTATGGATGACATCGCCCAAACGGCCGATCTGTTTTTGCCGGTTTATGAAGCGACAGATGGGCTGGACGGTTATGTCAGCCTGGAAGTGGACCCGACGCTGGCCAACGACACCGAAACCACAATTTCCGAAGCACGGCGGCTGTTTACCGCTCTTGCTCGCCCAAACGTGATGATCAAGGTACCAGCCACACCGGCCGGTATTCCTGCTATCCGTACATTAATTGGCGATGGCATCAACATCAATGTGACTTTGCTTTTTGCAGTTGCGAATTACCAGGCTGTTGCTGAAGCTTATATTGATGGCCTGGAAGCTTTGGCCGCAAATGGTGGTGACGTGAGCAAAGTTGCTTCAGTGGCCTCATTTTTTGTGAGTCGGGTTGATGCGGCTGTTGACGAAGCGTTAGCAGCGGTTGGAAACACGGAACTGCAAGGTAAAATCGCCATTGCCAACGCCAAAGTCGCCTATGCGTTGTTCCACGATTTATATAGTCAAGCACGCTGGCAAACATTAGCGGCTAAAGGCGCACGACCGCAGCGTCTGTTATGGGCCAGCACCAGCACCAAAAACCCAGCTTATCCCGATGTGTTGTATATGGATGGCTTAATTGGTCCCGAAACTGTCAACACAGTACCGCCAGCGACGTTAGATGCATTCCTGGATCATGGCACTGTTGCGGATACATTGGAAACGGAAACGGCCGTAGCCCAAAAACAAGTGGCTCAACTTGCTGACCTGGGTGTTGACTTGGACGCAATCACGACAAAATTGCAGGAAGATGGCGTGGCCTCTTTTGCAGAGGCATTCGCGGCGCTCATGCAAAGCACCGAAAACAAACGCGCCGAACTCAAACCCGCTTAACCGCTCAATTATCGTAACGGCGCGGCGATTGCAAACGGCGTTTTGATTTCACCAAGACGTTTACCTTACACAATCGCCGCGCCCGCGTCATGCAAACAAATCGTTTATCCAACACACGGGCAAGGCAATCGGGAGACAAGATGATTTGTTTTCAACCCACGCCTTTCCCGATTGCCTGGCCCCTACCCA
Organism: Anaerolineales bacterium; assembly: GCA_020432765.1. Taxonomy (GTDB): domain Bacteria; phylum Chloroflexota; class Anaerolineae; order Promineifilales; family Promineifilaceae; genus JAACFF01. Next base: position 1,672 of record JAGRDI010000510.1, read on the forward strand.
ATGTTTTGGTTTTTTGGCTGCGATCATTTTGAGGGGAACACTGTAGAGTAGGGTGCAGGCGCGACACATTGCTGCACGTTTCCTACACCCCCTCATCGAACCAGACGTGCGGATTTCCCGCATCCGGCTCTCCGACCATTTTCGTTGTTTTTATCTACCTGTTTCTGTGTCATGATGTTCCTCTTCGCCCTTAAATTCTACACTAAATTCTGAGTGTGAAGTGTCTCACCCTATATTGACACAATGGGCGAGGGGATCAGGCTACTGGGTGAGCGACTCATTGCCTAGGTTGACTCCTTTCATTCAACAAGTTCATCAAGACTTC
>JAGRDI010000510.1:2108-3774 GCA_020432765.1 Anaerolineales bacterium
TAAGTTGGGTCGAGGTTGCCACGGGCGGCGGCGCGGATGATGCCGTCGCTGTCGTTCCACCCACCACCGCGCAGCACCTTATATTGTTCACTGTCAGGTCCTTGGGGATTGTTCGCCGGAGAGCTTGCATAATAATCACTATCATACCAATCGCGCACCCATTCCCACACATTCCCCGCCATATCCATTGCATCTACCCAACTCGCACCATCAAGATAGCTGCCCACAGGCGCTGTGAATTCATAGCCGTCATCAACCGCCGACTCTTTCCAGTCAAGTGGGCAATTCACGTCACAGAAGTTCGCTTTCGTGCCATCAAATTCATCTCCCCAAGGATAGATCACCCCCTCCGCCCCACGTGCTGCATATTCCCACTGTGCTTCCGTGGGCAACTGCCCACCTGCCCACGCGCAATATGCTTCTGCATCATGCCAGGAAACGAGTACGACCGGATGCTCGTCACGACCAGCCAGATCGCTTTCCGGCCCATACGGATGCTGCCAATCTGCCCCTTCTGTAAACTGCCATTCATCCACGTAAGTATAGCCGCCGCCAGCTTCCTCAGCCGTTGTCACATATTCAGTGTCTGCAACAAATGCTGCAAACTGCTTATTGGTCACTTCGGTCTGGTCAATCCAGAAGCCGTCTAATGTCACATCATGTACCGGCTGCTCATCATCCCTTCCATTTTCGCTGCCCATCGGGAAGGTGCCGCCGGGGACATAGACCATTGTCATTTTATCTGCCGGGCGCTGCCAACTGCTGCCCAGGGTTGGGTTTGGCGGTGGCATGTTGGGATCGGGTGTAGATGTCGGTATTGGCGTTTTTGTAGGGGGCGCGCTGGGGATGCTTGTTGCGGTGTTGGTGGCCGCTTCAGTTGCCGTCGTGTCCGGTTGAGGTGTGGGGGTGGGAGTGGTTTTGACAACGGCCGCCACAGCCTCTGCTGTTTGTGTCGCTTCCATATCATCACTACCGCCGCCAAACATCCCACTAATTCCCCAGGCCAGCAGCAGCAAAAGCAGCAGCGCACCGCCCCACCATGCCCAGGCGGGCAGTTTGAAGCGCTGCTGTGGTGGGGGCGACGTCAACTCAGGCGGCGTGTCGATCACTGTCCTTGCCAACGAGCCGCCGGCTTGTTTTGCTGGTTGTGGTGTGTCCACGGAAGGAACAACGGCCCTGGCAGCCATCCCGCCTGTGCCAGCGTTTGCCGGCTCACTTGGTGGCGCTTCAGATGGGGTCTGTGCGTCAGCCACCGGTGTTGTCAGCGGCACAGACGCTGTTTTTGTTTCAGTTTCTGGCAGCAATACGTCCACCGCTGTGGTCAACTGCGCGGCCGTGGCGTAACGTGCGGACGGTTCCTTGGCCATCACGGTGTCAATTACAGTCTGCCATCCAGGAGACAAGTCCGGGTTGGCCGCGACCACGTCGGGTATGGGTTCCAGGAGGTGCTGCATCATCTGGCGTGTGGGTGTGTCGGCTACATACGGCTGTTTGCCGGTGAGCATTTCAAACAACATCACACCCACGGCATAAATGTCGCTACGGCCGTCCACCTGCCCCTGTCCTTGTACCTGCTCAGGACTCATGTAGGCGGGTGTACCCACAATGGTCATCGTCTGCGTGGCTTCGGCCAGACGTGCGATACCGAAGTCGGCCAGGTAGGGTA
>JAGRDI010000510.1:3984-4119 GCA_020432765.1 Anaerolineales bacterium
CACGGGCACAATCGCGGGATGCTCAAGGGCAGCGATGGTTTTGGCTTCGCGCTCAAAACGAGCCAGGAAGCGCGGGTCGTGGGTAAATTGGCGCGGCAGCACTTTGATGGCCACGTCGCGTTCGAAGCGCGGGTC
>JAGRDI010000511.1:0-1423 GCA_020432765.1 Anaerolineales bacterium
GCATCCCCGGCTGGTCGCCGACATCCTGAATGATCGTGGCGATTAACTCCGGCTCCATCTCCAGGCCCAGATTCAGCACCGGATGCGTGATGGCCTGGATTAATTCATCAGGCGTCAGGGGCAGGACAAAGGCTGTGCGCTGCTGCATCAGTTCGCCGAAATCAATGTACTGCAACGGTCGATCCGTAAAATCGGCCCGCAAGGTAATCACCACCCGTAGACGAGAAGTGGGATCGAGAACGGCCGTGACCAGACTCTCTAGAAAATGGGCACGTACTGCTTCATCTTCAACGAGGGTAAACAGTTCTTCGAACTGGTCAATAACCAGCAGCAGTTCTGTCTGCCCATCGTCTGGCAAAATGTGGCGCACGGCACGCAGCAACCCGCGGTTATCTGTTTGCAGCAGGGTCGGCATGTCATTGAGCGGTCTTGTCGCCACCCGATTTAAGGCAGTGGCTGTTTCTGTCCACGGATTTGTGCCGGGTGTCAAATCCGTGATAAACCAGTTTTCAGAATCAGGCAGACCGCCGCGGCGCAGCGCCGGGATCAACCCCGCTTTCACCACCGAAGATTTGCCACTGCCCGATGGGCCGACGACGGCCAAAAATCGTTCCAGGTCGGAGCCATCGGAAAGTTTGCTCAGCAGTTCCTGCACCAACATCTCACGACCAAAGAAGTTGGCCGCGTCTGTTTCACCAAAAGCCCGTAAGCCGCGATAGGGATTTTCCAGGGCGGCAATTTCTTGGGTAGAGAGGATGGGCACGGCCGTTTCGCCCACGACTATTGGCTGGAGATCAGTAAGCGCCGTTTGCAAGATCGGTTCCAACGCTTCCAGAAGTACAGCCATATCCTGGAAACGTTCCTCAGGTGCTTTGGCTGTGGCTTGCTGCACCACTAAATCGAGTGCGGGTGGCAGGTCTGGGACAATTTCTTGTAATAGGGGCACCGGCTCGTTGAGCTGCTGCTGCAAATAAGCAACCGGCGTTGGCCCCTGAAATGGTTTTTGACCAGTAAGCATTTCATACAAAAGCAAGCCAAAGCAGTAGATGTCGCTGAACGGCCGTACGGGTTCAGACCTGATTTGCTCCGGTGAGACATACGCCGGAGAACCGATGTATACCTCCTCTCTGCCCGGCGTCTTGTCATGATTCAGTTCAAGATGTTTGGCAATGCCAAAGTCTGCCAGATAAGCGTTTTGTGTTTCGTCTAATAGAATATTGGCCGGTTTCACATCACGATGGACGACACCTTGTTTGTGGGCAGCATGTAGTGCCAGGCCAATTTGTTTCAACATACGCTGGGCAGCAGCTAACGGTATGGGACCTCCTTGTAAGGGGATTGCCAGGTTGCCACCGCGCAGCAGGCGCATGATCAAATAAGCCGCGTTTGGTTCACGCCAATAATCATAAAGCGGCACGATGTG
>JAGRDI010000511.1:1550-6707 GCA_020432765.1 Anaerolineales bacterium
CGATAAACGACTCCAAAACCACCCGAGCCAATGCGTTCGCCCAGTTCAAAGCCTCTCACGGAACGGCCGCTCAAATCCGGCTGACCAATTTCTTCAGGTGCCGGTGATGGGGTGGGAATGGGCGAAGGCGCTTGCTCCTGGCGGGCCAGGCGCACAAATGCGATTTGCTCGTTTGCGGGCACATTGAGAGCCAGGGCTATCAGTTCGGCGAGTTGGACGGACGGCCGTAGAGTATCGCTTTCGATTTTGCGTATCGTAATAGGGGCGCAGCCTGCGCGGCGTGCCAGTTCAGATTGGGTAAGCCCCAAACTGTTACGGCACTCTTTTACAATTTGCCCAAATGAAATATGGTTAGTCACGATTTAATAGAATTGGCTGTGATGGAATGCTTTGCTGTATAGAGGAGACCGTTCAGATGGTTCAACTTCCAGAGAGACCCTAAGGGTTTTGCCGAAAAATCTGCCAATTTACCAGAGTTCGAAACCCTTAGTGATCGTCTAAAAATAACTTCCCGTTTTTGTTTGTAGTAACCGCTTCAGCGGTCTGGACGATTAAAATCGTTACTACAAACTTATCTGCGGATGCTTACTTAGGGTCTGAACGTACGAATAGAGAACAAATGACGAAAAAAAGTATGAATATATCGTAATATAATTGATTCTGGCTTATTGTGCAAGGCGTGATTCTTATTCGCTCAAAGTGAGCGTGCCCCACGTTTCTGGGCTGCGGAAGGTGCGGGTGGAAACGCTGGATTTCATTACCTCCTGCACCGCTTCACCGGGCCGGTCATTATCAGAAACATTGAGGGCGATGCCGATGGTTAAGCCGGGAGCCGGTACGATGCCTAGATTTGTCCAGGGCACGGCCGCTTCCAAAAGATAACCACCGGGCGTGCGTGGCGTGGCGCCAAAGGTTACATCGCGCCCACCAATCAGCTCATATTTGCCTCCAGCGCTGGCACGCCACAAAAACGCATTGGCGCTGACATCCGCGAAATCGCCGGGTGAGATGTTCAATTGATAATCATCCGTGTTGATGCTGCTGCCGGTATCGCCTTGCAGGTCGGTGTCAAATTGAATTTCGACGCTGTCCCCTTCGTAGATGTAAATGTCGGAGGTTAACTGCACATGGCGATCATCCTCGACCAGAACCGCCAGGTAAAGATGCTCAGCATCCCATCCCAAACGCCAGCCCGCTTCCAAATCATCGCTGCCATCCCATGATTCCACATTGTAGACTTGATGGGCGGATGCATAGGCGGGAAAACCAGCCCATTCGTTTAACCTGCCGTCGATCTGGGGTGGGGTCATAAGCCGTTTGGCCTGGATGTCGGCGCTGTCGATAGTGTCATCTGGCATTTCTGTTTCCATAGCGAGCAAGCTGACAACGGCCGTATCCTCAATCTCTGCTTCTAGAAAACGGCCGTTGACCCAGCCGTTGTTGTTGGCATAGGTGATCGGAACCCACCAATCAGCTCCTTGTTTGACGCTTAATCCGGTGATGTTTATATCGGTGCCGTTCGACAAAATGTCGCCGACAAACGGCTCATCGGCATTGGGGCCGCTCCGGATGTTGAGAACATCATCGTTAGCGACGTCTACAACACGATACGAGAAGAGCGGGTTAGGCATGTCATGCATCTCTTTACGGCCGTTTTCCACATCAACCCAAACCACACCGGGCGCGGGGGCAGCAGTTGGAACAGACTGCCCGCAGCAATCATTATGCCGCAGATAGACCAGGAAACGGCCGTTGTCTGTCCAGGCGTAATAATCCTCATAAATGTAATCCCAAGCGCCGGTGATGACCTGTTTTTCGCCTCCGTCAGCCGTGAAAATTGCGGCTGTGTTATCGCCACTGCTGCACATGATCGGCAGTAAGAAATGATCGCCGGCCGGGGCAGGGACAGGCTCTTGCAGTAGACAATCGGGGAATTCCTGGTCGCCTGCCAGGATAATTTCGCCATCGGCATAAAGCGTATTCTCAGTTTTGAAGATACCGGGCGGTAATTTGGTAGCGGCGAGTGTGGGGGGAACGGCCGTTGCGCTGGGCACAATATCAGTTGTTATGCTTGCTGGCGTTTGTGTGGGCGTTGCTGTCACGAGCGGAGGCAGTTCGGGTGTAGATGACCAAATCCACCAGCCAATCAAAGCCAGAAAAATAACCGAGAGGCCGGTGCCAAGCGCGTACAACCACTTATTGGATCGTGTCGCCGGTATATCCGTGCTGCTGCCTGGATAGGGCGCTAACACGTGGGGTGTGCGCACTCCTTCGCTGACCATCGCATGTTCCAGTGCCAGCGCCAAATCAGCCGCTGTTTGAAAACGGTCGCCGGCCGCTTTGTGTAGACAGGTAGCGACGGTTTGATAGGTTGTCGCCGACAAATCCTGACGAAATTGGCGGAGAGGGGGCAGTTCTTGATAGATATGTTGGTGCAGCACGGCAAGCGGGCTGTCGGCGTCAAAGGGGACGTGGCCGCTCAGTAGTTCGTAGAGGATAATGCCCAGCGCGTAGATGTCGGTACGGCCGTCGACGGTTTCACCACGCGCTTGTTCCGGGGCCATGTAATGGGGGGTTCCCAAAACATTGCCCGTGCGCGTCAGGCGTGTCGCATTCGATTGGACGGCGGCGATACCCAGGTCGGTTAAGATGGGACGGCCGTCGGGCTGCAGTAGAATATTGCTGGGTTTGAGGTCACGATGCACAATGCCGGCACTGTGGGCGACTTGTAAGGCACGTGCCATATCATAAACCAGCGTGAGCACCTCATTGAGCGACATTTGTTGGCCCTGGCGTGCCAGCAGCGCCAATTTCTCTTGCAGCGACCCGCCTTCGACATATTGCATGGCGAGGTAGGGCTGGTTGTTGGGCGTGGTGCCGGTGGTGTAAATCTGGATGATGTTGGGATGGTCCAGTTTGGCGACGGTACGCGCCTCACGTTGGAAGCGGGCAACGGCCGTTTCGTCCATGGCTAAATCGGACAGCATGACTTTGAGGGCGAGCGGCCGTTGCAGATTTACATCCTCCGCCAGATAAACCTCAGCCATGCCGCCGCGTGCGATGAAAGCCGTCACTTTGTAATTATCAATTTGCTGTCCAACAAGTCCATTCATTAATGCTTCTCATATTTTGCGGATTCTGAAAACGGACAATCATGGTTAGAAACGGCCGTTGTCAACCCGTTTTGACGGGTTTTTTGTATTAGCCGCGCATTTGAATGCGTGGTGCTTTGAGTTAATTTTGAAGGACAGGGGTGAGGTTTTCACCTCGTTCCCATGCCTGCAAATACGGATAGGGATTTAATTGACCACGTCTGATTATCCAATCTCCGGGTTCAGTTGGTTGCGAGATACCAAAATGAACATGGCAGTCAAGCCCGCGTGCATTGCCCGAATTCCCGACAGTACCCAATACATGTCCTGCTGTCACCTTGTCACCTACGTTAATAGCTTCTGCCACAGTTTGTAAATGCGAGCCGTAATATCTTATGTTGTCATCGCCAATCAAACTTACAAACAATCCACCGCGCTCTGCCGGATCATTGGTGGTTGACCCTCCCTGCTCTCCTTGCTGTCTAATTAAGCATCAGGGAGGCATACAACCTTCCAGTCGAGATTCCCAAACCCATCCTTCCTGTGTATTACTTGAGCCAATTGTTTTTACCAGCCACCACCAACCGGGAAAGTCAATATCCCTGCGAATTGGTCCCCAGATAGGACCTTCAACAATCTCAACAACAGCACCTGGATCTACATCAAAAAGCGCGTTGCCTGTTCTCACATTTGGTTGGCTCCAGAGGCGTGCATTTTCTCTTGCAGCGGTTTGCCCTCCCAAAGTGAGATGACAGGCTTCAACACCTGTCGGACTGATAGGCCAGATTTGGGGAGTGTTTGTTGGCATAGGAGTGTCGGTTGGCATAAGCGTCGCTGTAGGTATAGGTGTAGACGTTGAAGTTGGTTGCACGGTGGCGGTTTTAGTCATTTTGGCGTTCGCCGAGGCGGTTTTGGTGCTTCCTGTTGTTGCACTGGGATTGGGGATTAAAATGGGGGATTGTTCAGTTAGTTCTGGAGCCACGGCTGTAGTTTGAGTCTGTGGATTTAAGACTCTGGTATAGATGAAAAATGTTCCACTTCCGCAGATTATCAATAATAATGCAAGAATGATGGTCAAAGGCAGTAATCGCCTTGAAACATAGGCGTCTTTTGTTCTCCCAGCGCTTCCAAGTGCCACAGTAGCCGATAGTGCTTCAATTTGGGTGGGTATCCCTGCCTCAATGTTTGTCACGGCCGTCTGCAAAGCATTTGCTAGGTCCCCGGCAGTTTGAAATCGATCTGCCGGTTTTTTGGCCAATGCTCTCAAAACAACCAATTCTACAGATTCAGGAACTGTGCTATTGAATTGGTGCGGAGCGGGTAAAGGATCGTTAATATGTTTGAATATCGTAGCGATGGGTGTTTCGGCCGTGAACGGTACACGACCCGTAACCATCTCATAAAGTATAATGCCGAGAGAGTAAACATCACTGCGCTTATCTAATTTATAGCCTTGTCCTTGTTCTGGAGACATATAGTCTGGTGTCCCGATAATTCCCCCGGTACTCGTAAACCGCGAGGTTGATGTAAAGAGTTTGGCGATGCCGAAATCGGTCAACAAACAATTGCCACTTTCGTCTATCAGAATATTACTCGGTTTTATATCACGATGAATGAGGTCTTTGTTGTGGGCATAATCGAGGGCATTGGCTAATTGTGAGATAATCGTTATCGTTTGCGTTAACGGAAATGGGCTTCCATGCATTAAATCTGCCAACGTGCCGCTTTTTATATAAGGCATGACGATGTAAGTATATCCTTCAGACTCACCATAATCGAAAACGGGCAAAATGTGTGGGTGCTGAAGCTGAGCCAGGATTCTTGCTTCTTGTTGGAAACGACCGACAAAACCAGGGTCTTCTGCCAGCCGCTGCGGTAATACTTTCAAAGCAACAAAGCGATCGACGCCGGGTTGGTATGCCTTATAAATTGCCGCCATCCCGCCTTCACCTATTGGTTCTATGACTTGATAAGGTCCTAGTTGTTTGCCGATAATATTTTCCATAAATTCCACTTTACTGTGATAATGTTATTGATTGTCGGTAAATTTCTGTATTGCCGTCGC
>JAGRDI010000512.1:0-275 GCA_020432765.1 Anaerolineales bacterium
AATTATGTGGGACGGCCGTCTTGTTGGGGCTGCCTTATCTCTTCATTTACCCAATCAATGCCAATGATATTTACCGGTATGTGATTCGCGGCCGTATAACCAGTTTTTATGCGCAAAATCCGTTTTTAATACCACCGACAGCATTCCCCAACGATCCGTTTACACCTCTTGCCGGCGAATGGGCTTCTGTCACAACACCGTATGGTCCCTTGTGGGAATTGGCTGCGGGTGGGTTGACCCTGATTAGTGGCGATAATTTATGGTTAGGGTTGCTG